>JAILLI010000033.1 GCA_024693225.1 Lachnospiraceae bacterium | reverse complement strand
TCGACTCTTTTGGGTTTAACATGATACAGATATGAGTTCATCCTGTTCATGGCCTTCGGGCTCCCAAGGTTCTTTGCAACCTCATTTCCCAATTCCTCCGGGAAACCCAGTTGTTTTATTGAATATACGAGTTCGTCTCTTGCTTGCGCCCATTCACGCTGTTTTGCTGTCAAATACTGCTCCTTATAATCATCTTGCCTTGTTCGGTCAACCATCTCTGCTATTTCATTCCATCAACAATCTGATATCTTTTGAATATATCTATCTATGTAACTCATAGCAGCTTCAACAAAATAAAACATAAACCTATCATATTCCATGTTTGTTTCATATATGATCTGCCTTTTTTTACTCCCGCTCTCGCTGGAATAGGCAGAAACCCAATCCACGTTATTAGACGCGTGAGCAAAAACCTGAGACGACCAATAATCACCATCGTGTGCTACTCGGTTACGTATACCGAATATCATTTCATCAAAATCATTCAGGGGAGAATTATTGTCAAATATTTCTTTGTGAGCTACCTTATCCTCCTTGACAATAGTTCTAAAAGAATTTCGAATATACTCAGATCCCTCTTCCGAAAGGTTTTCCGCAAAAAAATTCTTTTTATCATCCTTGGTTTGCTCGGTCTGCCCACAAATTGATTCAATGCAGGTTCTAACACAGGCCACAACAAGGGGATCTCTCCCTGGCTTAGCATTATGTATCATTTCTGCCAGATCGACCCATCTGGTCAAGAGATTCATCATCCTACGTGGCGTTTTATCAATGCTATCGTTTAAGAATACTCTTTCCAAAAAAGCCAAGATAATCTTCGAATCATCGTTATATCTGGAGAAAAAATCATAAACCTCTTTATAATACTCACCGTCAAAACCCGCATTTTGAAACACTTTATTCATGGTTGTCTGCCTCGAGATCATCATCCGTCTCATCTTCTTTATGTTCATCTATAATGGCTTCCATATAACCAGCCGTAATAATACCAGCGGGTAACGCTACAATTGCAATACCAAACAACGACGAGATCATTGTTATGACTCTTCCTGTCGTAGTAACCGGATAAATATCTCCATATCCTACAGTAGTTAACGATACTGTCGCCCAGTATATCGCATCAAAGAACGTTTCAAAGGAATCCGCTTCAACATTAAATATAACAAGAGCAGATACCAGAATATATCCAATTGCAAGCGTACAAACCGCAAGTAACGCATCTTTGGAATTCCTTATCACTTTCACAATGATCATTATGCTCTTTGAGTATCTAAACGCCTTGAATACTCTAAACACCCGGAACGTTCGGAATATCCTGAACAGTCTCAGCAGCTTAAATCCATCACTCAGAATACTTATTCCCGGCAAAATTGATAACAGATCTATAATTGCCATCGGCGTGAACGGATATTCAACAAACGATTTTGCGCCCTTTTTCAGTTTATAGTCCGCTGTAATCAGTCGGAATACATAATCTGCAATGAATAAGATCACAGTAATGATATCGATATAGGTAAACACCGGATGCGGATTCTTGAATGCCAATGGAATAATGCTGACAATGATAGCAATCATCATTGTAATATCATACGCTGTGCTAGCTTTATCTCCGTCCTTCGATACTTCAATTATTTCATAGAGTCTGTTTCGCATAATAATGCCTTGCCTCCTAATGCCAAGATTCTCCATACATATATTTCTGTCATTTTTTGCAATAATTGTGACTTGATGTTATAATTCTTACCGTGAGGGTGAAAAGGGGTTATTGTCCTATTCTCAGGAGGTTATTTATGAGTAAAACAAAAAATCGCCCCATAAAAGGTATCATATTCTCTGTAGTATTTACCATGACCGCACTTTCCGCTACTCCGGTTATGGCCGGCACACCTTCAGCACCCAGAACTGTTGCTGCGGCAAACACTATGGTTTGGGAGACAGCCACTGGAAAATGCTACCATAGCAAAAACAATTGTGGTAAAACAAATCCCAAAAAAGCAAGGCAGATTACACTGGAGGAAGCCAAGGCAAAAGGCTTGAAAAAGTGTTCTAAATGTTGGAAATAGAGAATACATGTCATTGTAAAGGATTATTAAATGCTCTTACTCCCATAGTAAGAGCATTTTTATTATCTATTACAATTATTTAAATAACTTGAATAAAGAGAAACTGGTTTTCTTATACACCTTGTTATAGGCTGCTTTTTTAGGGTTCTTTATCCATCCCATTCCCTTATGACCATACCCCGGAATGAGCGACTTTTTTACAGTTTTCTTCGCGCGACCTGTTGTTCTTGCTTTAAAACTCTTCTTAAGGCTAGGTTTTCTCATTCCAAATTTCATATATTCAATCCTCCTATGTATTTATTTTATCATAAACATCCAGCGAGAATGTCTTAAAATCTCCGTATTCTCTGTATTAGGAAAGCAGGAGGTGTAGGCTCATGAGTAAGGCACTCTACGACAATCCCTTCAGAGACGAGCTCTCTGCTTTGATCCGAGATTATAACAACATTCTGCGAAGCTATGTCGATAATCGTGGTATAATTGAAGACACCGATATGCTGAACAGATTGGAGGAAATGACAAAGAGAAAACAGTTAGAGCTTATGAAGAGAGCGGTTTCCACCATCAATCACAGGAAGATGTCCGTCAACAAAAGGGGCTACTATCAGATCCTGGTTGATGAGTCAAGCAACCGCATCACCGCCAAAACTGAATATGATCTATATCTTAAACTATATGAACGGTATTTCGGCACATTCAGGGAGATAGACCCGGCCGTAGAAGATGTCTTTGAAGAATATCAGGAATGGAGACTTAACTATGACACATGCTGCAAGGCAACCGTTGATCAGGATCTTCAGACTTGGAACAAATATCTGAAGGCCACGGCGCTTGCAAAAACGAGGATCTCCATCGTAAAGCCCAAAGATATCATGAACGAGTATCCATACAAATGCCGAAACAATAAGGAATGACCTTGCAAAGATCATTCCTTTCGATGAGGTATCAGTCAGGTATCAGTCTGACAAACCTCGCAAAGTATTGTAAATACTGAAAAGTATGCCTCGGGGTGACAGGATTCGAACCTGCGACCTCGTGGTCCCAAACCACGCGCTCTAGCCAAACTGAGCCACACCCCGGTCACGATTAAAATACATAAACACTTCTAGGAATTATAATGAATACACCCTTTCGTGTCAACCGCTCTGCCGGTCTCCTCTTTTTACCTTTGCCTGTCCCCTTTTCATACCATATCATTCCGCCTCTGATACAGGCTCCTTTTTATATATGGGTGCAAGGATGAACAGGAAAAAGATCAGGTATGAGACTGCCATTACCGGAACTTCCTTCCATGTTATCACCTGGCCGGTCAGTGCATCGCTGCCTCCCCCGTCTATGATGGCGACTATGTTGTTGTTCAGGTAATGAATTATTATCGGAACCATGATATTTCCCGTCTTCATATAGGCATAACCAAAGAAGACAGCCATAGCCACGCAGGTGATGATCTGACACACAAAGGCCTGCAGTCCGTAGCCTTCGGCATAATACATGAAATCAACATTTATATGCCAAGCAGCCCACACGATCCCAAGAAGGAGCACTCCCGCCCTCCTGCCAAAGCGTCTTTGCATAAGAGGCTGCAGATAATATCTCCAGCCGTACTCTTCTCCGAAAAAGGCAATGAAGGCAAAGACAAAGTTGACCGGAAGGACCGCAAGACTTACCCATGTGAGCGGATTTGATACCACTTCGCTGACCGCTCTTAGCTGCTCATCAGACTGCGAAGAACTATCCACAAGAAAAACGGCGATCATGCACCTTGCGACAAGAAGGATGACAAATACGGCGATCATGATGATACTGACCTTTATATTCTTTCGCTCCAATCCGGCGTTCTCTCTTTTTTCTCTCCCGCATGTCCAGAACAGTATGTAGGTAAGAACGCTGCCTGCCATAAGTGGCATCTGGGATATCAGATTCCAGATATCGATGGTCTGTCCCGCCACTTCAAGCGGCTTAATATGAAACAGAACTGACGCTAGAGCTGTTAACATCATAAGAGCCGTTGTTACAAGTACCGTTATGAAACCGGCAACGGGAAGCTTTTCATCGTCCCGCTTTGTGATCATCTTACCGATTATCACTCCGCAAGCCGGATACATCATCTGCACATTAACAAACAGCGTAACATCATACTCTTTTCTGAAGCCCACGAACATGGCTATGCTCATAAGGGCCGCCACTCCATATGCGATCGCAATATATATCCACAGCTTTTTCTTTTCCGTATTCTCCATATTTACCGCCTTTTATTTTCGTAAAACCTGACACAGGTTATCATATATACTTTATCTCAAAGACCGGACGCTTGCCGTCCTCCATGTTCCCAACGATATAACTATACTGCCGGCCGGGCTGCCTGGGGTAGGTCAGCGAGCCTGGATTGATGATGGTCACGGGACCTTCCTCATGGATCACGGGAACATGGGTATGGCCGAAAAATACATAATCGGCATGGTTTTCCGCAGCCAGATAATAGAGGGGATCGAAGCCGGAGTATAGGTGATATCTGTGACCGTGAGTTATGACCGCCTTATAGTTCCCTATGTCCGTAATCTTTACCCTGTCCAGATCAGGGTCATAATCGTTGTTACCTGCTACCACGATAAGGCGGCAGTCAACCTTTCTTCTGAGGCGGTCCTGCTCTCCCTGTATATCACCACAGTGTATCATCAGGTCAAAGGGAGCCTCTTTTGCCATCACCTCATACATGGTGTTATTGTATCCGTGTGTATCACTCACCACAAGTATCTTCATCATTCCTGCTCTCTTTTTCCAGAATATCCCTCATCATCCGCAGGGCCTTGCCTCTGTGACTGATGGCATTCTTTTCCTCGGGAGGAAGTTCTGCACTCGTGCATCCTCTTTCCGGAAGATAGAAAATAGGATCATAGCCGAACCCGTTTGACCCGGCCTGTTCGTAGGCTACACGGCCTTCCATGGTGGCCCTGACCGTCTCGCTTGACCCATCCGGTCGAACATAACAGATCGCGCAAACAAAACGGGCTGTGCGCTTCTCATCCGGAACGCCCTCCATGCGTCTTAAAAGCTCCGCATTTTTAACCGGATAGGGTGTATCCTCACCCATATAGCGGGACGAGTAAATACCGGGTTCCCGACCAAGGTAGTCAATCTCCAGGCCCGAGTCATCGGCAAGCGTCGGAAGCTTGCACTTTCGGGCTATCGCGCTTGCCTTCAGGTAGGCGTTTTCCTCAAATGTCGTCCCCGTTTCCTCGACATCGGAATAATACCCGGCATCCTTCATTGACACTATCTCAATGTCCATATCGGCTGTGATCTGTCTGATCTCCCGAAGCTTATTCTCATTTCCCGTTGCAAATATGACCTTCATCTTTTTATCTCCCTGCCTTAAACATACCGCGAATTATAAATCACCTTCGATGAGGCGCATGCATTCTCTATCAGATACTGCGCCAGGTTCAGCCGATGTATCAGAAAGCGCCCTTCTCTCCCGCAGACCCGGCAGTCTGACGACCGGGTTTTGGTCCCATGAACTGGTAAAAATATGTTTTCATCATCCCGTTATAGATCTTGCGGTTCCTGTCGGCCTTACGCCCCATGTGTTTTTCGACCCCGTCATAGCCTGTGATCACACACGCCGACCAGGAATCAAGGCCTTTAAAGCGGCCGGCAAATTCCTCATATATGCCTTCGATCTCATCCTTGTCCCCGATACGTTCGCCGTAGGGAGGATTGGTTATGATAAAGCCGTATTTTTTCGGATGCGACAGCTGCGATACGGGCCTTCTCTGCAGATGGATCAGATCTTCCACGCCGGCTGCGGCAGCATTGTCTCGGGCTGCTTTTACCATGCCGTCATCTATATCATAGCCCTGGATATCGGTTTCAACAGACATATCGATCATATCATTGGCTTCATCTGCTGCCTCATACCAGATCTTCTTGGGCAGAAGATCCGTCCAGCCCTCCGCCGTGAACTCCCTGTTCATCCCCGGTGCTATATTTGCTGCCATCATGGCAGCCTCAATGGGAATCGTTCCGCATCCGCAAAAGGGATCCACCAGTATCCTGTCGCTCTTCCACGGAGTGAGCATGATAAGTGCCGCCGCCAGATTTTCAGCAAGAGGAGCGTGACTTACCAGTTTTCTGTAGCCCCGCTTGTGGAGGGATTCCCCGGTAGTGTCGAGCCCGGCAATGACCCTGTCCTTATTGATGAATACGCGCAGCGGGAAGTTCTCTCCGTCCTCCGGGAACCACTCACAGGCGTACTTTTCCTTCATCCGGTCAACCATTGCCTTTTTTACAATGGACTGTATATCCGAAGGAGAAAAGATCTTCGACTTGACGCTTGCGGCCTTTGTCACCCAGAACTTCCCGTTTTTCGGTATATATGCCGGCCAGTCGATCGCTTTTATGCCCTCGAAGAGTTCATCAAAAGTTGTTGCCGAAAAGTCACCTGCGACTATCAGTACCCTCTCTGCCGTCCTTAAAAAAACGTTGGCTCTTGCCACCGCTTCTTCTCCTCCGGTAAAGATCACTCTTCCGTCCATCACTTCCGTGATCTCATAGCCAAGATCCGATATTTCTTTTTTAAGCACCGACTCAAGTCCAAAATGACAGGGTGCCATAAGCTTGTATTTCATATGAAATTTCTCCAAAACCACTCCGATCCGAATCGGAGTATCTTATGAGATTTTATCACAATATTTTGTGCCTCGGCAACTGCCATGTTCCCACCCCTTGTAGAATCGGTCTTCTCGGCACCCGAAAACCCCGGAATCCGCATTTTTACTGAATCCGCAAGATGTTGTGCTTTGAAAAAAAATTGCTACTATTTTCCAAAAACGGTTGTTTTTTTCCCGTATTCAATATATAATAACATTCGTAAGCGAGAATCTCCCCTTCAATAGATTCTCATTTACGACCCCTTATTAATTATTTATACTCCCCTCATCGTAGCCCGTTGGTTCCCCCTTCGGGCTACAGTACTGTATGTAGATAGGGGGAACCGCGCAGCGGTGGAACCCTGTCTACACGCGGAGCCCCCGGGCACTTTTCCGGTTTTATATAGGAGGAAACACATTATGGACCCCAAAGAACTGGCACTTGCAAAGCACGAAGAATGGCAGGGCAAGATCGAAGTCACACCCAGATGTCAGGTGGAATCGATGGAGGATCTGGCCATAGCATACACCCCCGGTGTTGCTCAGCCCTGTCTTGCCATAAAAGATGATATAGATCTTTCTTATACATATACCAGACGTTCCAATCTGGTTGCCGTCGTAACAGACGGATCGGCTGTGCTGGGTCTGGGAAACATAGGCCCCGAAGCCGGCATGCCGGTTATGGAAGGCAAGTGCGTTCTCTTCAAGCGCTTCGGTAACGTGGACGCATTTCCTCTTTGTATCAAGTCCAATGATGTTGACACCATCGTCGATACGGTCGCTCTTCTTGAAGGATCCTTTGGCGGTGTCAATCTTGAGGATATATCCGCACCCCGCTGCTTTGAGATAGAAAAGAAGCTCAAAGAACGTTGCAGCATCCCCATTTTCCATGACGACCAGCACGGAACGGCTGTTGTCGTTCTCGCCGGTCTCATCAATGCATTAAAGCTTGTCGGAAAAAAGATCGACGATATAGAAGTCGTCGTATCCGGTGCCGGTGCTGCAGGCATAGCCATCACCAAGCTCCTGATGCAGACGGGCCTTAAGAACGTGATCCTGTGCGACCGTACGGGTGCCATATACGAGGGCAGGGACAATCTCAATCCCATTAAGGAAGAAATGGCCAAGGTATCCAACCGTCTTATGAAAAAAGGCGGCCTCGGCGACGTTATAGAGGGGGCCGATGCTTTCATCGGTGTATCGGGACCCGGTGTCCTTAAAAAAGAGATGGTAAAAAAGATGGCTGATAAGCCGATAGTATTTGCCATGTCCAATCCCGTTCCCGAGATCACTCCGGAAGATGCAAAAGAAGCCGGGGTAGCCATAATGGCAACGGGACGCAGCGATTATCCCAACCAGATCAACAATGTTCTCGCTTTTCCGGGGATCTTCCGTGGCGCACTCGACGTCCGCGCATCGGACATAAATGAGGAAATGAAACTTGCCGCAGCAAAAGCCATCGCGGCCATCGTGACTGACGAAGACAGACGTCCCGATTACATCATTCCGGACAGCTTCAACAAAAAAGTAACACAGGCTGTTGCTGCCGCAGTCGCAAAAGCAGCACAGGAAACCGGGGTCGCCCGCATCGGTATCAGATCCTGATCCCGACACTGTAACCTTTTTAGCAACTAAACCATACTACAAAACGACATCCCGTTTCAGGATGTCGTTTTCTTTTCATATGATCTATAAGCATTCAGCAGGAAAATCCCATCTGCCTCAGTTTATCTTTGCTACCGATCCGCCCTCTATTATCCTGCCGGGAACCAGTATCTTCTCGATGAGAGTACTCTTCTCGTCACGTATGAGCCGGATCAGGGACTTGGCGGCTATCCTGCCTATCTCCTCACTGTTCTGTTCATAGGTTGTAAGCCTGGGATGTATGATCTGCGACACATACAGGCCGTCATATCCCGCTACCGAGATATCATCCGGAACGGACAGGCCCGCTTTTTCTATCGCATTCAGACCTCCGATCGCCGAATAATCATCCGGATAGAGTATGCAGGTCGGACGTACCTTCATCTGGAGGAGCTTCTCCGTGCACTCTGCCGCACGTCTGGGATTACGGTAAGCACTTGCAAGCGTATAACTCTCGTCGGCCTCTATCCCCATTGACTTTAAAGTGTTGTAATAGCTTGCCACACGGTTTCTGGTAACAGCCGTGTCATCACCGTAGATGTATGCGATCTTCTCATGTCCCATACCGTGAACATATTCGATCAGTTCCCTCATTCCGCCTATATTATCGGAAACAACGGATATCCTGTTATCAAATACATGGTCAATGGTGACTACCGGAAGTTCGCTTCCCACAAGATCTAGCACATCCCTGTCATCAAAATCCACACAGGCTATGACCACACCGTCAACCCCACGATAACGCGAGTGCTCAAGATATGTCATCTTCTGGCTGGTGGCATTTATGAAGGTGATATCATATCCGGACACTTCGGATACACGCTTGAAACTGTCCAGTACCCTTGCGAAATAATCATGGGTAAGACCGCTTCTTCCTTCATCGACGAAGAGCACACCTATGTTATTGGTGCGCTTGGTCTTAAGGGCCCTGGCCGAACTGTTCGGATGGTATCCGAGCCTCTCCGCCATCTCCCTTATATTCTTCTTGGTCTCTTCGCCAATGTCGTCGTGATCATTCAGGGCTTTGCTGACTGTGGCAACAGAAACGCTGCATCTGTCGGCTATATCCTTCATTGAGATCATGGGTTTCTTCTCCTTAATCGTTTTCGTTAACTAGTATATATCAATTTTTTCCACTTTTCTATCTTTATTTTCGTTTTTTTTGTACAAATTTCCTATTTGTTTTTGTTACATTTAACAAATATGTCAACTTTCAATATTTTTTTATTGTCTGAAGGCCGTATTGGGCTTATACTAACCCTGTCGGATAATATTTTTTTTGCTTTTTTACTTAAACGTTTTCTTTGAATAGGCGACGTACTTTGTCGCGTTTCTTATTAAAAGATTGGAGAGAGATTATGAAATATGGTTTTTTTGATGACGCCAACGCCGAATACGTCATCACGACTCCCAAGACACCGCTTCCCTGGATCAATTACCTTGGATCCAATGATTTTTTCAGCCTTATATCAAACACCTGCGGCGGATATTCCTTCTATAAGGATGCCAAGCTCCTCCGCCTTACCCGTTACCGTTACAACGGCGTTCCTGCCGATGTGAACGGCAAATACTTCTATATCAAGGACGGCGATACTGTCTGGAATCCCGGATGGCAGCCCACCAAGACAGAGCTTGATCTGTATGAATGCCGTCACGGTTTGGGCTACAGCAAATTCAAAGGTGTCATGAAGGGCATTGAGGCTAATGTCCTCTCCTTCGTACCTCTTGGCGATACCTGCGAGATCAGCAGGATAAAGCTTACGAACACCTCATCGGATCCCAAGTCCATCAAGCTTTTCTCATACGTTGAATGGTGCCTGTGGAATGCCGATGACGATATGAAGAACTTCCAGCGTAATTTCTCAACCGGTGAGGTTGAGGTCGTCGGATCCACCATCTACCACAAGACCGAGTACAGGGAACGTCGTAACCATTATGCGGTCTATTCGGTAAACGCCGGTATCAACGGATTTGATACATCAAGGGATGCCTTCCTGGGCGCTTACCGCGACAATCATAATCCCGAGGTCGTATGTGAAAAAGGCGAATGCACCAACTCCATAGCACACGGATGGTCACCCGTTGCGGTTCACCAGATCGATGTCGACCTTGCTCCCGGCGAGACAAAATCCTACGTCTTCGTTCTCGGCTACTGCGAGAACCCTGTTGAAGACAAGTGGGAGTCAAAAGGCGTCATCAACAAAGCACCCGCAAATGCCCTTCTTTCCAAATACAGGACGGATGAGGATGTTGATAAGGCTTTTGATAAGCTTTGTGAATACTGGAAGGATCTTCTTTCCATATACAGGGTTAAGTCTTCCAACGATAAGGTCAACAGGATGGTCAACATCTGGAACCAGTACCAGTGCATGGTAACCTTCAACATGAGCCGGTCCGCTTCATATTATGAATCAGGCATAGGACGCGGCATGGGCTTCAGGGATTCCAACCAGGATCTGCTCGGTTTCGTACACCTTATCCCTGAGCGGGCAAGGGAGCGTATCATTGATATAGCGTCAACACAGTTCGTCGACGGAAGCGCCTATCATCAGTACCAGCCCCTTACCAAGAAGGGAAATTCCGATATAGGATCCGGCTTCAATGACGATCCCCTTTGGCTTATCGCGGGAACAAGCGCATACGTGCGTGAGACCGGTGACCTTTCCATACTGAAAGAGACCGTTCCCTATGATAACGACATGAGTGTAGCAACCTCTCTTATGGAACATCTTAAGAGATCCTTTGATTATATAGTCAACCACAAAGGTCCTCACGATCTTCCCCTCATCGGCCGTGCCGACTGGAATGACTGTCTGAACCTCAACTGTTTCTCCGAACATCCCGGCGAATCCTTCCAGACCTTCGGTCCCTCGGAAGGTCCCGTTGCAGAATCCGTCTTCATAGCCGGTATGTTTGTAAAATACGGCGAAGAATACGCACAGCTGTGTGATGAGCTGGGAGATACGGCCGAGGCTGAACGCGCAAGGACGGAAGTTAAGAAAATGTATGATGCTGTCCTTACGGACGGCTGGGACGGCGAATGGTTCGTCAGGGCATATGATGCTTACGGCAAAAAGATCGGATCCAAGGAATGTGAAGAAGGAAAGATCTATATCGAATCAAACGGCTTCTGTTCACTGGCAGGTATCGGTGTAAAAGAAGGCCTTGCCGAGAAGGCACTCGATTCGGTCAAGGAGCACCTGGACTGCAAGTACGGTGTTATGATACTCCAGCCCGCATATACGGTATACCACCTCGAGCTTGGTGAGATCAGCTCCTATCCGCCCGGATACAAGGAGAACGCCGGTATATTCTGCCACAACAATCCCTGGGTTTCCATCGCGGAGACTGTTATCGGCCGCGGAGACCGGGCCTTTGAGATATATAAAAAGACCTGCCCGGCATACACGGAAGAAATCTCCGAGATCCACAAGACGGAGCCTTACGTATACTGCCAGATGGTTGCCGGAGCCGATGCATATCTTCCCGGCGAAGGCAAGAACTCATGGCTTACAGGAACGGCTGCATGGACCTTCACGAATATAAGCCAGTACATACTGGGTGTATATCCCACTCACAAGGGGCTTCAGATCGATCCCTGTATACCGCGCGATTTCGGCGATTTCGAGATCACCAGAAAGTTCCGTGGCAGCACCTATAATATCAAAGTTTCAAATCCGGATAAGGTCGAAAAAGGTGTCAAAACCATGACCGTGAACGGAAAAGAGGTTTCCGGGTGCGTTGTTCCCATAGAAGAGGGCGTAAAGGAATATAACGTTGAAGTTGTGATGGGAAAATAAAGGTGCGTCGCGCATTTGGATATGGTGGCTCGCCCATTTGGATCCGACTTCGTCGGATGGGGGCTCGCCGTGCAGACAGGGTCCCACCGCTTCGCGGTACCCCCTATCTGCAATTACTCATATGTCAGTGCATCAATGGGGTTCATCTTGGCCGCTTTGTTGGCGGGATAGTAACCGAAGAAGAGGCCGATCGCCATCGAAAATCCGACTGATTCAATTATGGAGGCTATTGAAGCGTGTGCTTCGGCCTCCATAAATGTTTCTGCCACAAAGGAACCTCCGGTCACACCGATGATAACGCCAAGGATGCCGCCTATTGAGCACAGCACCATGGCTTCTACTATGAACTGAAGGCGGATCGAGCTGTTTGTGGCACCGAGGGCCTTACGCGTACCTATCTCACGGGTCCTCTCCGATATGGATACCAGCATTATGTTCATGACACCGATGCCGCCGACAAGGAGGGCGATCCCGGCTATGACCGATATGGCCGTTGATATGGTAGTCATTGTCTTGGTTAGTTCATCGAGAAGTGACTCCATGCTTGATGTGGTCACTTCAAATATCCTGTTCGTATGGTAATATCTGTCAAAGAATATCTGGATCCGGCTCCGTAATTTCTTGGAATCAACACTTGTATCAGTCACCTTTGCAACCGTAAAGGTCGGATATCCGTCGGTATGTGTGTGCTTCTTGACACAGCCCAGCGTTGTATAAAGATCCGACTGCCTGTCATCATTTCCCCCGAAAAGCACACCCATATCCTGCAGTTTATATACTCCGACTATGGTAAAATCATAGAATTTCCGCTCGGCTATGACCTGTATGGTCCGTCCTATGGCACTGTCATATTTTTCCGTGCTAAAAAGCTTTTTGACCGCGTAATCGGAAATAAGGCAGACCGCCTTTCCTCCTTTTTGGGCCTTGTCGCCTATCTCACGTCCTGCAACAAGCTCGATGTTCTGTCCTTTATAGTATCCCTCATCACCACCGATCATGCTTACAAGGGCACTGTTCTTGCCTTCGCTTATCCTGCCGGTCCCGAGTGATTCGTTAAGCTCGATATAGTTGATCTCTTTTGCGAATTCCTTTTTGAAATCCTCGATCATATAATCCTTGATATAATCTTTCACTTCAGGGGTCTTCATGTTCCTGCGTCCGCGGAATGTAAGACCACTTTCCTCCCCCTTGACGCTTTCCGTCTCTCTCTGCGTGACACCGACCGTGATATTGGTCGCTCCCGTGGAAGACATTGACGTAGAGAAACTTTCCGTAACGGAATTACCCACAGTCTGTATCGCTATAACGGAACCTATACCGATGATTATGCCCAGCATGGTGAGAAAAGACCTCATCTTGTTGGCCATTATGGCGGCAAAAGCCATTGATATGTTCTCACCCAGCAGCAACTCTTCCCGTCCCCTCTCTTTCGCTGACTATCATACCGTCGTGCAGCGTCATTATCCTCTGTGTTTCCTCGGCAAGCTCCGGAGAATGAGTGATCAGGACTATCGTCTTGCCCTGTTCACAGTTGAGCTTATGGAAGATATCCATGATAAGCCTTCCCGTGGCGGAATCAAGAGCCCCGGTCGGCTCATCGGCAAGTATTATGGCGGGATCGTTGGCCATGGCCCTTGCTATGGCCACCCTCTGCTTCTGGCCTCCCGAAAGCTCATCGGGATTATGATGCATCCTCTCCTCCATCCCCATCATGGTAAGGAGCTCTTTCGCCCGTTCATTACGCTCTCTCTTGCCCATGCCCGCATAGAGCATGGGAAGTTCCACGTTCCTGACCGCGCTCATCCTGGCTATAAGATTATAGGTCTGGAAGACAAAACCTATCTTCTTGTTCCTTATGGCGGACAGATCGTCTTCTTCGGCATTGAACATGTCAAACCCGTCCAGCTTGTACTGTCCAATGGTCGGAAGGTCCAATGCTCCTATGACGTTCATAAGGGTGGACTTACCAGAACCGGACGGCCCTACGACTGCGACAAACTCTCCCTCATATACCTTTAAGTTTACTCCATGGAGTACTTCAAGCTCATTGGGCTTTCCTATGAAATACCGCTTGACGATATTGTTCATCTCAATGATAGCTTTTTTTTCCATTTACATTCCCATCATCAACATGTCATCTGTCAATTCGCCGGCCTTGCTGTTGACGAATACCGTCATTCCTTCCTTTACATCCGGAGAGATGACCTCTGTGTAATAATCGCCCTCAAGTCCTATCTGAACGGGAACCTTTCTCCCCTTTTTGCTAAGATCGATCTTGCCGTCAGCTCCGATAGGGGTATCGGTATCAGTCGACTCTTTGACCTTTCCGTCCATCCCTATGACCTCTATACCGAGTATGTTCTTCTTTTCTTTTTCGGCATCTTCGTTCGTTTTTTCCTTTACGTATACGTAATTTACGCCATCCTCTTCCTCTATGGCATCATAGGGAACGGCCAGGACATCATCATGGCTGTCTATGACCAGGTTGAGTTTGGCGCTCATACCCAGTCTCAGGCGTTCATCTTTATTTAATATGTCAACCCTGACCTCAAAGGTATTGGAGGTATTGTTTCCGGTCGCGGCAGTCCCGAGAGGGGAGATAAAAGTGACCTTGCCCTCCAGCTCGTCCTCACCCGTGGCGTCTGTCATGATGATGACCTTCTGGCCTTCCGTGACGTTATTGATATCATATTCATCTATCTGGGTCGTAACCTCCAGTACATCAACAGCCTGTATGGTCATAAGGGCACCCGTTGTAGCCTGATAACCGTTACCCTCCTGGGCATTTACCTCGGTCACAAGGCCCGAGATAGGGGCGGTGATGATATAGTTTTCAAGTGAATCGACACGCTCCTCCATCTGCCTCTGCAGGTTCTTGATATTATCATCCGCTGTCAGGTTCCCCTTGTTCAGGTTGTAATCGTACTTGGCACCGTTAAAGGATGCGTCATAGCCCGACTTGTTGAACTTGACAAAGGCATCGTCATAGTTCCTCTGGGCGCTGTCGATGGAACTCTGGCCCTTCTGTTCAAGGTCTTCGAAATTTTTGATTTTCGTGTCGTAATTGTCTATGGCATCCCTGTATTTGCCTATCTTGTCGTTAAGGCTTGCCACTTCGTTGGTAAACTCCGCAACTTTTTCCGTATCAGGTTCTTCCTTGGCCTTTTCATTTGCAAGCTTGTCACTTGCTTTTATGAGTTCTTCCTGAACCCCGTCTATGTTTTCCTTTGCTTCCTCGTTAAGCTTCTTGAACTCTGCCTTGTCATCACAGACCTTCTGAAGGTCATCCTTGGCTGTCTGCAGATCCTTCTCGGCCCGCTTCAGGCCCTCATAGGAGACCGCTATATTATAGGTCTCAAGGTCGTTGTTGTTGACGTAGGTATTGGTCCTGTCTCCTCCGTCAAGCTTCTTGGACTCGTTTGCCTCCGTTATATCCTCTTCAAGCTGTCCTATCTTCTTGTTGATATCATCACGGGAAAAAGTCACGACGACCGACCCCTTCTCCACGGTGTCACCCACCTTGCAGAAGACCTCGTCGATCTTAACGCCGGCAAGCGGGCTTGTAAGGGTCCTGATATCCTTACTCCGGATCGTCCCCGTAGCCGATATGGCTTTTGTGATATCCATCCTCTTTACGGTCTCTTCCTGGATATTGCCGGCAAGAGCTTCTTCCACCTTACTTTTGGCGGCCAGAACCCCTCTTACGATCATGAATACTATTGCTGCGATTATCAGCAGTATTATCAGCACTTTGACCCATTTCTTCTTCCTGCCTTTGCGGAACTGCCGAACAGATGCCGGATCCTTCCCCGCATCAGATGCTTTATCCTCTGTATCCTTATTACCACTGGGATCACTGCCCATGATCTGAGCCGAAATGTCCTCGATATCAGAATTGTCTTCCTCGGCTTCCGGCATACCATCCAAAGCGCCAAATGCAGCTGCATCAGCGCTCTCTTCCATACCGGCCGGATCTTTGTAAGTATCCAAAACCTGTCCCTCCAATATTTACGACTGCCTTATTTCCCTCATTCCCCATGTGTCCTCATTCCCCCTCAAAGAATAAAAACACACAAAATATTGTACTATACTTTTTTTGCAAATACAATATGCATAATGATCTGAAGGTCATGAAGCGGTCATGCCCGGACGGATCACTTTACGGACCCGGGATGCGCAAACCAAGAGCAGTATGCGCAAAACGAGAACAGGCAGCGCTTTTGCTCAGCTTACGGGTATTTTTGAATTGGGGGCAAAAGATGGCCGATCTGTGCTATAATCTCCACATGAGCACAAAAAAAGGAAGATACGGGATAAATGTAAAAAAATGGTGCCTGGATCATGAAAATGATCTTCGCGTCATGACCGAAGGTGCCTTAAGCGACGATGATCGCTGCAGGATCCTTGCCCTTCACGAAAAAAAGCTCTCATGGCTCATGCATGAGAGGCTTGTTCATCTTATCGTTACTTTCATAACCGTGATACTGGTCCTGTTTGCGATGTCTCTTATACTCTTTCTGCCGGATACGCTTCCCTTCTCGCTCCCCCTCTTTCTGATCCTGCTCGTCCTTCTCTTTTTCTACATCCGCCACTATTTCTTCCTGGAGAACACGGTCCAGAACTGGTACCTGCTTTACGAAGAGATAAAAGGGCTCTGATGTGCGGGTATCATCTCACGCGTATGTCAGTTATCGCGCACTGGTCTCCGGTTATGGCCATATAGAGATCCTTTTCCCCATCCATGACGGTCGTGACATTCTCTATGGATATGCCGGCATTTGAAGTAAGGACCGTGATCTTGTTTTGTATCACGCGGACATTGATCTCACATTCAAATCCTTTCAGATTATCCTCTTTCCACTTGTCCCAGCCGCCGAACTCATCTTCCCTGTCGACCGTGATAACGTTCTGGGCCCTTTCATCCGTCTCTCTGGTCTCCCCGTTCAGTCTGATCAGGCCGTACTCCTTGTATCCCTGCCCGGATACTTCCCCGTCATCCGAATGATATATGAGTATATGAGGGCAGTGCCATATCAGGTTTGCGAAGGGCAGGCTCATCGTGTGAAAATTGATCCTAAGTCCGTCTGCGATCTTCACTCCCTTCGTTACGGCCGTTCTCTTTCCGTCTATCTGCACATTGGGCAGGTCGCTTTCAAGCCTGTCTATATAGCTTACCGGTTCCGCGATCCGGGGTATATCCGCTTCATTTGCGGATACATCCAGCTTCTCTATGGTGATGTCATATACATGGCAGTGTTCTCCGGTAAGGCCTATATAAGCATAGAGAGAGGTATCGGGAAGGGCGGTTACGAACTCAAATATACCGCTTTCAGTCCTGATATCCAGCTTGAGATGGTCCTTCTGCCTGTAAGCTGTTATCTCATATTCGCCGGGTCCTATCTGTTCTGTGTACCCGCCTTCTTTACCGGTAGCCTCATCGGGAGTGACCGCGGTCATGTTTCTGGCCGAGGTGGAGACAAAATGCCCGTCAAACCATATCTCTCCGAACTCGGTATAGCGGTATGCCTCTATCTCCGCCGGCACATCATGCACTCTTTGGTCAAAGGAATCAAAGAGTATCAGGGACGGTGCCCCCTTCTCATGTTCACCATAGATTTCCGACTGCATATGTATCCTCACAGGTTCATCTGCAACCAGGATACCGGATGTGACACGTTCCCTGTACTCATCACAGTAATACTCGTTCTCCCATACGGTAGAGACCGCATCTGCGTCCCTTACCGGATCCATATCGCTCGAATCCATCAGTGACAGGATTATCCTTGCATATTTGGGATCGAACTGCTGGCCGCTTTCCGCCACGAATCTTTCCCTTATGATCTCATGGGGCATGGGAGGTGTCAGGTCTGTTTCCGTAGCCATCAGGTCATATGCATCAGCTGCCGCTATTATCCTGGCGCTCTCGGGGATCTCCTCCCCGGCAAGCCCGTCCGGATAACCTTTTCCGTCATATCTCTCACAGTGGTAATGAGCCCCTACATCAAGACCGGGCATGTCCTCGATACCGGACAGTATCTGACTGCCTATGACAGGCATCTTCCTGACCCTTTCAAGATCATCTCCCGAAAGTCCGTGAAGGTTCTTGACAAGGTCATCGGGTATCCAGACTCTTCCCACATCATGCAAAAGAGCCGCATAATACACTTCGGTACACTCATCCTCATTCTTACCGTCAAGCTCGGCTATCCTGCGCGCATATTCGGCAACACGCTGGGAGTGGCCCTGGGTGTGTACGTATCTGCCGTCAAGAGCATTGACAAAGGATTTGACCGTCTGGTCAAAGAGACGGCGTATGCTCGTCTTTTCATGCTCCAGTCCTTCTATCTCGACCCTGTGCGCCTTTTCTATCTCCTCGTTGATATCCAGGTAAGCAAAGATATAGAGGAACATGGCAGCCACAACGATGACTATGTTGGCAAAAGAAATTCCGGGCAGCATCATCTGGATAAAGGATGCCACGACCGGTGCGCTGATAAAGAGCACCAGCGATATATATATCCATCCTCCGAAAAGCTTGCGGTATCTGTAAATGACGGACAGCTGGACCATCGATGCCACAACGGGTGCTATATAGGCGATGGCAAATCCCGCCGCCCTCTGGTAATGGTTGAACTCGTCAAAGGTATAATAAAGGCCCGTAAAATGAGCAATGACGGCAAGAACCATGCCTGTAACTGCCAGGGCACCCGACACCTTCAGCCTGGTCGGTATCGCCTTCATCCCACTTTCATCCTTCAGAAGGTCTATGACATAACGGTTGAACACGAAGACGATGGCAGAGGTCATAAAGAACACTATGAAGTTGCTCAGCCTCACCATCACATATCCGGTCCTGCTAAGGACTCCTTCGTACAGGTAAGTCAGCCTGTCAAAATACAACAAGAGTAATGCCACCAGCTCCAGGCTGGCCACTATATGCCTTCTCCTTCTTGTAAGGGCCTTGGTAAAGAGCAGCATTATCAGTATGGCTGCGCATACGCCCGTAAAGGACAGCATTATATTCAGCTGATGTGATTTAAGAAAATCCAACATATCCTTATCCCCGTCGACCCGGCATCAGTTCCTGTGGCAGATGAAAAACTCCGAAAGCTTTTCCAGAAGTTCGGTCTTTTCTATCGTCTTTAGAAAATACCCTTCGGGCTTGAGCTCAAGTACCTTCATGACGCTCTCCTTATCGTTCCTGCCTGTCAGGAACATGACCGGTATATCCCTTGTCTCGCTGTCGCCCCTTAGCATTTCAAGTACCTGCGGCCCTGTGGTGATCGGCATCTCATAATCAAGCAGTATCAGGTCGGCCCTGTTCTTACCCAGCCACTTTATGGCCTGGAGGCCGGAATTTACCATGGCCACCTTATAATCGGCTTTCAGCCAGTCCCTTACGACCGACATGAAGTTCGGGTCGTCATCGACGATCATTATGGTCTTCCGGAACTCGCCCGCTGCTATCTTGTTGTAGAGTTCCGTAACCGTTTCCGCAAACTTCTCATTATCGACCGGTCTTGTAAAAGTCCTGTACATCAGGTCACCGGGAACATTGTCGAGCATGTATCTTATATCATTTTCTTCGCCAATTGGAACAAACTGCAGACCTTTTTCCGACAGCCTGTCCAGAAGGAAGTGCATGACCCTGCCGCCCTGCACGAAGCCGCTCTCCATATAGAGGACCACAAGGCAGGCCCCGTCAAGAGCCGCATTTAAGGCATCGACCGTGTATGGCACATACCTGCAGGGTATACCCGCATCTTCGATCTTTTTTATGAGCACTCTTATGAGAAAGCTTTCCTTCTCACCGGTTATTATGATATAAGACCCTTCCATACACCTTCTCCCTTATCCTGATATCGGTCGCCTCACTTTGCCGCAAACATCTTCTCCATGCCGTCCCAGTCAAGCTTCTTCAGCATGGCGGACAGTTCCCCAAACTTCCTCGCATCCTCATCCGGCAGTTTGTAGGCCGATACCTGGTCCACTATCATCTCGACACTGTCGTAATCCATCTGGGGAATGACCTCACCAAGAGCTTCATAGGCTCCTTTCAGTTCATCCTCCGGTATCATTTCCTTATCACCCTTATTGCCGCCGCCTTCGTCCAGGCGTCCGAGCTTTCCGACAAGATCCCTGAAATCTCCCATAAAGCGGTCCGAATTCTCCCTGATAAAGCCTTCATCCCCCTTATGGCCCGCATCTTCAAGCTTTTGTGCGAGCTCTGACAGGCCACCTGCTCCCACTATCCGAAGCGATGTCTTAAGGGCATGGACCTTGACCGTGTAGAGCCTTATATCACCGGCCCCCAGTGCGTCTTCTATGACAGCGGCATTATCTTCTGCCGTATCCTTCAGCATGGTCAGGGCATTAATGAGTGATGAGACACCACCTGCATTTTTGATACCGTCCTCAAGGGACAGGGCCTTTATCTCTCCTATCCACTTCTTATCGGGTGGCAGGCTTTCAGGCTCTGCCAGCCCCTGTGCCCCCTCGGGCTTCATCATCATCTCCTTGGGGATGTGCTTCATTATGGCACGCTCCAGGGCAACGCTGTCTATGGGCTTTGCAAGATATCCGTTAAAGCCCTTGGATACATAGAATTCTTCTCCTCCTGCCGCAGCATTGGCCGTAAGGGCATATACCGGAAGATCCGGATGCGTCTCCCTGATCTTCTCAACGGTCTCAATACCGTCCATTCCGGGCATCATATGGTCGAGAAGGACCACGTCATAATTATCGTATTTGATCTTTTCAAGCGCCTCTTCACCGCTCTCTGCCGTCGTTACAAATACCTTTGTGGCCTTGAGCAATCCTTTGATGACATTAAGGTTCATGGGATTGTCGTCAACAATGAGGACATCCGCATCAGGCGCTACGAACTGGGGTACATAAGGTCCCTTTACGGTATCATCGTCTTCGGAGAACTTTCCGATCCCCCTGTTATCGGCTATGCCCTGTGTCAGGGCAAGCGTGAACTCCGATCCTTCCCCGTAGACGCTCTCGCATGTGAGGCTTCCGCCCATGAGCTCGGCAAAACGCCTTGATATGTCAAGGCCAAGTCCGGTTCCCTGGATGGCAGAGTTCTTTTCCTCATCAAGTCTCTCATATGCGGTAAAGAGCTTGTCCATGTCCTCGGGCTTTACGCCTATGCCGGTGTCCTTTACCGAAAACTTCACATCGCATGTGCCGTCCGTAACAGTCCCTGCCGTAACCTTTAATGTGAACCCGCCTTCATTCGTATACTTGACGGCATTGGTCAGCAGGTTCAGCACTATCTGTCTTATCTTCTGGCTGTCACCGAAGAGCCTCCTCGGAAGCTTTTCGTCTATGTCAACCTTGAAGGTCAGATCCTTTTCCTGGCTTCTGATCCTGATCATCTTGATGATGGACCGGAGCATATCACCGGTATCATATTCGGTTTCGACCACGCGCATCTTGCCCGATTCGATCTTGGACATATCAAGCAGGTCATTGATGAGACCAAGGAGGGTCTCTGATGCCGTCTTAATGTCAAGAGCGTAATTGATCACGGACATGAAGTATCTTTTCGGTACATCCTTTGCATCCTCACGCAGCAGCATCTCATCCATACCCATGATGGTGTTGATAGGAGTCCTGATCTCGTGGGACATATTTGCAAGGAACCTGGTCTTGGCAAGGTTGGCACGTTCAGCCTCATCCCTTGCCTGGGTGATCTCTATATACTGCTTTCTGACTATGGTCCCGTTCATGACACGCCATACCGTTAAGCCGACAATGACCGCCAGCAGCGCCACCAGCATGATCCTGATGCCGAGAAGTTCCATCATCCTGGGCTTTTTCTCTATGGAGTAGATATCATCCTGGATCATGGCCCCTGTCTGCTTGTCAAGTATCTGAATATGAAGCTGGTATTTGCCGTATTTCAGCCCGGTGTACTCCAGGGCCGACAGGCTGCTCCTGTCCTTGACCTCTCCCTCTTCGCCCGAGCCGTCGAGGAAGACCTTGACCGTGGGATTTATCATTGTATAATCAAGGACCGCCGGCATTATCTGGATACGGCCTTCGCTTGGCGGGATGATATAATTGCCCTTATCATCCGCCTGTATGGACACATCATCACATGTCAGGGACCTGATATCCGTCTTGATGCTTGACAACTGCTCAAAATACCTGTTGACGTTGACCCTTCCCACTCCGGTCCTGCCGGCTATGTAAAGGTCACCGTTTACGTCCACAGCCGAGAAGGCATTTGCCGTCGGGATCACGGGCAGGCCGTTCTCCTTACGGAAAAGCTTGTAATCCTTTACATTGTCGGCGATCATATCCGATACGGCAACATTGTATACTCCATAAGACGAGAGTATCCACATGGTGCCTTTGCCTCCGTAATACAGATCGAAGTTGTTGTTATAGGGAAAAGTCGTTACGCATGTTATGACCCCGTCCTTCATATATTCGATGGAGTTGGAGGTTATTATCCACAGGATCCCGTTGACAACATCCTTCTTAAGGCGGAGTATGACATCGCTGCTAAGGCCGTCAGCTCTGCCCAGGTTCTTTACATCGTCACCGTCTATGACATATATGCCGTCACCGTCCGAACCCGCATATATCTTCCCGTTAAGCTCCTCGACAGTAAGGAGTACCGGATTTGATATACCTTCCGCCTCCCCCGCACACTTTAGGACCGAGCCGTCCTTTATGATGGCAAGGCCGTCATTGGTTCCCGCAAGGACACGGCCGTCATCGGTAACCCTGGTGCATCTTATCTGATTGCTGCGAAGGCCGTTTTCCTCATTAAAGCTTTCCATGGTGCCGTCGCTTTTACAGCACACCAGACCCAGGCTGCCGTTATATGTGGATATCCACATATTGCCGTCCCTGTCGGTCTCAAGACACCTGACCCTGGAATCTCCCACATATTCAGTGATCTTATCCTGAACCTTCTCGAACTTCCGGTCAAGAGCCTGAAGACCGTTATCCGTACCTATATAGAGAATGTCATTGTATATACAGGTAGTATTGACGACTTCCGGATCAAGGCCCGATACCTCGGTCACGTTGAGGAAATTATCCGTCACGACCTTCATGATACCCTGACGGGAGGAGGCGAACCAGAGATTGCCCTGATAATCGGCAGTCATCATCTCTATGGAGTTATCCATGGGTATATTCGTTAAGGGATGGTAATTCTTTTTGACATCAAGGAAACCTGCCTGATTCTTGGAACAGATCCATATCCTGTCACAGGCATAGGTGATCCAGTCGCACCTTCCCGAAGAAGGCGTTTCGATCATGGCGAGCTTTGAAAGGGGATCGCCGAACTGCCCGTAATAGAGCCTCTCTTCCTCGGTCCCGAAATAGAAGTTTCCCTTATTGATACTGTCCGGAAAGATCGCCGTGACAGCGGTTCCCAGCTCTTCCGGGGTGTAAAACCGCGTAACTTTACCGTCTGTTATGGAAAATATGGCCCCGTTTTTGGTATTGCCGTATATATTTCCTTCGTCATCGGATACGATCCTTATGATCGATTCCTGCTCGATCCGGTCATCCTTAACGACAACCGGCTTCATGTCTCCTCCTATGTAGCAGACACCGCTCGTCGAACCCACATATATGGCCCCGTCGCTGTCCTCGGCAAAGGACCTTATCGAGGATGAGGGAAGCCCTTCCTTGTATGTGATATGCAGACTCTCGGGGCCGTCAAGCACCACGATGCCGTTATCGTTGGTTCCGACCCAGATCCTTCCCGCCCGGTCCTCGTACATCACCCTTCCGCTGGTAAGACCGCCGGATGCATCCATCCTTTCAAAGCTGAGGCCGTCATATCTTATGATACCGGCATAACTTCCTATCCATATATAGCCGGCACGTGACTCCAATATGTAATTGGCGTCACTTGTGGGAAGGCCGTTTGAGGCATCATAGAGCTGTGCCATATAGCCGACCTCGGGAAGCTGGCCGGAAGCTGCATATCCGCCGCCCGTCTTGAAGCCTTCACCCCTGTGCGACACCTGGGAGGTATGCCCGGCTTCTGCCCTTACCGCAGAACCTGTCGCAAGGACAAGTCCCAGCGCCAGCATCAGTATCTTAAGGTTTATACTGTGCACTTTATTCATTGTCCGATATGACCTTTCGATTATTCCTGGTACTTACGAAGGACCTGCTTGACCTCGTCAAGGTGATCCATGAACACTTCAACGCACTTGGGATCGAACTGGGTTCCCGACCCCTCCTCTATGATGGACAGGGCTTTCTCCAGAGGGAAAGCGGGTTTATATACTCTGGGGGATGCAAGCGCATCAAAAACATCGGCGACTGCCATGACCCTTGCGGAAAGAGGTATGACCTCTCCGTGAAGCTTCTCGGGGTAACCTTTTCCGTCCCATCTCTCATGGTGATAGGCTGCCATGTTCCGGGCTTCCTTCAGATAACTGCCGCCCTTTACGGTATTAATGGCTTTCTCAAGTATCTCCTTACCGGCAGTCGTATGGGTCTTCATGATCTCATACTCCTCATCCGTCAGCTTGCCCGGCTTGTTGAGAACGGCGTCGGGTATATTGATCTTGCCCACATCATGAAGGGGGGCGGACATCTCTACATCATTCATATACTTGGTGGTCAGCTTGGCCGCATAGTATCCTTTCTCTTTCAGTCCTTCAAGAATGATCCTTACATATGCCGATGTTTTCTGTACATGGGCACCCGTATCTGAATCACGGCTCTCGACCATATCCGCCATGGTAAGTATCAGACCGTTCTGCATCTGGGAAGTCGCTTCCGCGTAGTGTCTGATGGACCGCATCTGTTCGGCCACATCGGAGGCCATCTTGCATATGCTGTCATACAGGCGTTCAACTTCATCATCGGTCCTGATATCAAGCTTTCTGACCATCCTGACGTTATTATCGAGATCCTTCTGATCTCCTCCGCCCTTTACAAAGCCTTCAACCGATGAAGCCATCCTTCCTACGGGATAGATGACGGAATAATCCGTGACCCACATTCCGTATGCAAGTATCAGTATGAAAAATCCGGAAAATACCAGGACCATACGTCCCAGATAGGTCTTGACATAATCGGACAGATAATCCATGGAAACATCCGCACAGGCATATGCCGTTGTGATGCCCTTGCTGTTATGGATGGGGTAATAGGCGGTCTGGACCCACCCCGATATATCATCCGATTCGACGGGCTCTATCTCTTCTCCCGCAAAGAGGGCCGGCAGATACGGCGCAAAGGCTTCCTCAAAATCTATCTTGTCTCCGTTCACATAGGCCGGGGTATCCTCGGAATCAAGGTCGAATACCACGTAGCACCCGTCCTCCTTTATCTTGATGACATAGAGATACTTGACTCCCGCAGAAGCATCCCTGATGCTGTAGAGCATGTTCCTGGTATCAGCGTATCCTTCTGCAACAAACCCCTTATCTATGAACTCATCGATACGGTCCCCGTCAACAACCTCCGCGGCAAACTTTGCGCATTTCTGTGCCGCATCCTTATACTCCTCCCGTGTGCTCTCGAAATGGAGGGCAACGCTGATAAAGCCGAGAGTCAGCGTCAGGATGAGGGCCATCAGTGTCAGCATCACTATCATTCGCATACGGAGGGTCCTGTTCCCTCTTCCCGATGCCCGCCTCCTCGTGATCTTCATATCACCTATCTCGCCCTCCGACAGGGGCTTCTGCTTCCACCTGTTTTCGGAGATGGCACGTTTCAGATCACCGGGTATAAAACGCAGGACTATAAAGGCGATCATTGCGGAAACGCCCTTATCGACAAAATTAAGTCCTATGTTTACGATGACAGTCGCAATAAAATATCCCCTGCCCGATCTTTGCTGGGTCAGCGCGGCTGCGGCATCGGCTACATCGGCAAACTGCGGTCCGCCCTCCAATATCCACTGGAAGGCCATGGCTATGCCGCCTCCGATAAGGGCCAGTATCGTTATGTACAGGGGTATCATCAGCTTGTGCGAGGACATGCGCTTCCTGACAAACACGGAAGTGGTCAGGGCAATAAGGACACCTATCAGCGTATAATATATGGAATATGAATTGAAGAGTCCGCAGAGGATATTGGTCGCGACAGACACCATGATACCCGGGAAAGGTCCGGCAATGGCAACCGTGGCTATGGTCCCGATCGTATCAAGATAAAAAGGCAGACTGAAATACGAAGCTAAAAAGGCAAACAGGACATTGACAACTACGGCCACAAGTGCGAAGACCATACTCTTTATGCCCCTTTTTTCCGCTTTCTGATAACCGCTGCTCACCGCTTCACTCCTTGAAAGATCAAATTAGTTTTAGTATCTTATTATACTATAAATATGGTACAAATAAAGAAAAACTTCCAAAACTCTTTACGGTTTCGGAAGTTCTTTTTATTTCATTCCTGCGGATCTTCATCATCGTCATCATACTTTATATAGGTCTCCAGCATCCTTTGCAGATCGCCACGTTTTACAGGTCTTGATATGATGTTCACTACACCGTCGGGGAGCTTGTTTTCTATGGCCGCCTGCTCTGACGGTTCCGCAAGATACACTATTGGTATGCCGGCCAGCTCCTTGTATGTCCTTATGATCTCGAGCACCTTCTTGGTCGACATGAAATCAAGATAACAGTCGATGAATATCAGGTCGGGAATGGTGCCGTTCAGATAGAAGATCGCATTCTTGGGATTGTCGAAGATCTCAACATCAAAATCCCTCTGCAGATATATCTTCATCAGATCGAGCGTTGAAAAATCATCGTCGATCACGACAATATTCTTTCTCCCCGTAGATCTCTTCCTGGGCTTGACATCGGGAACGACCATGTTGTCGTTAGTGAACATGGTGCTGTCAGGCGCTCCGTACACAGGTGTCGAAGTGCCGTTTGGCGTTCCTCCTCCGGGAGGAAGGGGTTTGCCTCCGAGCAGGCTGGAAAGTTGGAGAAAGATATCGTCTTCCATGCTTTATCAGTCCTTTGGATTACAACGTGTGCATGTACTGTATCCTTCTGTTGCAAGTTCAGCGATAGTATTGCCTGTATATCCGATGCTCGTCTGTGCGATCTTTGATGCCTCGGAGCAGGTCGGAAGATGGATCTTCTTGGCCTGTGTATCTACAACATATTTATATCCCGCAGGCAAAGGCAGCGGTGTTATGAGTACCATCCTGGTTCCGGGCGTTGCCGGGGCTGCCGTAGGTGCAGGTGTAGGTGCAGGTGTCACAGCCGGAACTGCAGGTGCTGCTGTAGGTGCTACTGTAGGTGCAGCCTTCGGTACTGCCGAAACCGCTGCCGCTGCGTTTGTTGCCGCCGCATTTGCCGCTGCCGCATTTGCTGCCACTACAGCATCGGGACTTACAGCGCTCGGGACTATAAGAGCAACATCCATCATGGGGCGGTTGGTCACTCCCGAATATCCCGAATAGATACCGAAGATATAACCTGATTTTCCAAGATAGAGTGCCTTGTAAGTCTCAAATTCCGCCTTGTTGACATCGGCCCTCATATACCACTGATAACCGTCACAGTCGTTTACAAGGAGCACCACCTGGAACTGCAGTGCATTATATGAAACCTTTTCTATCTGCATGATGGTACCGATAAGATATACCGGTGTTCCGCCCATGCCGTTCTCCGAATTGTAGGAATTAAATGTGCCGAAATCGGCATATACATACATCCCGCTGTTAGGTCTGGGTACCGATACGGGCTTGGTACCGCGCTTGGGATTGGTCTTGGAACGAAATCTTGCCCGTCTCTGGCTCTCCGTAAGGAGAAGGGTGTTGCCTTTTGCATCGGTACGTGACTGGCTCGATGTCGTCTGCGAACCAACCCTTGATGTTCCGGACGTAACTGTATTTCTCGATGTTACTGATGTACGGCTTGTTTCAGTCGTCGTAACTCTGGAAGTTGATGTACTTGTGCTGGTACTTGTTTTGCTGGAGGTACTTTTGGATTTTGAAGAAGAGCTTGAATCATCTTCATCCTCATCTTCGTAATCCTCGTCATCCTCATCCTCGTAGTCTTCGTCGTCCTCATCCTCGTAGTCTTCGTCGTCTTCATCCTCGTAGTCTTCGTCGTCCTCATCCTCGTAGTCTTCGTCGTCCTCATCCCCGTAGTCTTCGTCGTCCTCGGAATCGTCCTCCTCATCAGTCTCGGCTGCATATACTCTGGTAGACAGCACATCGCCCTTATCCCTTGAGAGGGCACCTATGCACAGGCCCAGACAGAGCATTGCGACCATCATGAGCAATAAAATAGTCTTTTTTTTCATAATCTTACTCCCACTTAAAACATTATCTTATGTAAATAATTCCTCTCGGAATAAATCCCCAACATAGGGATTATATATTAAGTGTTATCAAATAGCAAGAAAAAGTTATGTCGACCTGGCCGATCATTTTTCCTCTTTAAATATCATCTCGTTTTCCCTGCAGGCATGCTCTTCCACCCTTTTCCATTCCGGAAGGTCTTCTCCGTCATAGGCCTTACCGTTCACATCACCTGTGGAGATAAAGTTGATCCAGTAGTCGCACATCTTCCTTGCAAGCTCATAATGCCCGCCCTTGTAAGGCCTCCAGCACTTCTGTATGGTCTCGAAGAAGAACCACAGATCACATGAATGAAAGGCTCCGGGATCGTCCCATCCGGGAATGTTTGCCGCAAAATCATAGACATACATGGGAGCCTTCCTGCCGGTTGCAACATGGGCAAGGGCTACCGTCCTCACAGTGTTCTGGACCACATTGATATATTTTATCCCGCTCTTTTCCACGGGATCCGCAAGGATATCTCCTTGAGATCCGCCGGAAGCGGGGATCTTTTCCATGAATTCATCCTTGGTATAGCCGGCCAGGATCGGAATATCCGGCACTCTGCCCTCCATTAACTGATCGAGAGGATCCGCTTTGACGTAGGCACCGTCAATGCAGGGAACAAATCTGGGATGATCACATGCATACTTCTCGTATGCATCCCTTATGGTCTTTGCATCTATTGCCCTGGCTTCCTCTATGGAAGAGCATCCTATATAATTAAGGAAGTCTTTGCCGTTATCTTCCATCCTCTCAAGAGATCCCGGCATTATGACGGTATCCTCGTAAAAAGGGTTCCTGATAAATCCCGACAGGACTGTGATCCTCTTTATGATCTTTTCATTATCCCTGTTGGCAAGGGCAAATGCCACCGATGCTCCTCCCGCGCTCTGTCCCCCCAGGGTGATATTTTCGGGATCCCCGCCAAAGGAGGCGATGTTACGATATACCCAGCGCAGGGCAGCCTGCTGGTCAAGAAGGCCGAAGTTCGTCGGATGATCCTTATCCTCTGCGGTAAGCTCGGGATGGGCCAGAAAACCGAAGGGTCCCAGCCTGTATGCTATGGTAACGACAACTATACCGTGCCTTGCCAGCCGCTCACCGTTGAATTCCATCTCCGATGTGTATCCCCACTGAAAGGCTCCCCCGTATATCCATACGAGCACGGGCTGCTTTTCCGATACATCCTTTGCTCCCGTCCATATATTAAGGTAGAGACTATCCTCGCTCAAGGGGATTTCGCTGTCTACATGGAACTCCCTGCAGTATAGGTCACCGCTTAGCCCCGGAATATCCTGCATGGAAGCGGGGCCGAACTCTGTGCAGTCCCTTATCCCCTCCCAGCTTTCTGCCGGCCGGGGAGGTCTCCACCGGTTTTCACCTACCGGAGGCGCAGCAAAGGGAATGCCCTTAAAAGCCGTGACTCTCGTATCATCCGCCGGGATCCCCCGGACTTTTCCGTTTTCCGTTTCCGCGA
>JAILLI010000015.1 GCA_024693225.1 Lachnospiraceae bacterium | reverse complement strand
ACGGCGACGCCTTCTCTGTATTCGCCAAGAGCCATCGCTCCGACAGTCGCCACGGCCATCAGGAAGTTTTCATCCATGACCTGGCCGTGTATTATCCCCTTGACCGCCTTTTTGATTATGTCATATCCGATCACGACATAGGGGATCAGATAGAGGGCCAGGACCAGATAGTCATGACTTATCTTTTCGGCACCGCCTCCTTCTTCCTCACCTTCGGGGAAGATCACGGCAAATGCGATCAGTATGATGACGGTAACGATGATCCTTATTAAGTTTTTTTTCTGTTTTTTGTTCAGTTCAAACATATTTATGATCCTTATTTATGTTCCTTAAATATAGATCTCGCAGTCATCTTCAACCTTTTTGCAGTTCTTGAGGACTTCCTTCATCACGCTTTTCTCATCGGCCCCGTCCTCAAATTCCACATTCATCTTAAGAGCCATGAAATTGACGGTGCAGTCCCTGACACCTGCCGTCTCCTTTGCCGCCTGTTCCATCTTGTTCGCACAGTTTGCGCAGTCAACCTCGATACCGTATGTCTTCTTCATCTTAAATCTCCTTTCGTTTGAGCCGCCTCCCGTCAGATAGGGGCCGGCTTCTACTGTCAGAATAGTTTTTATATATGAACATCTATTCATATATTCAACTATATTATAAGTCCAATTCTATATATGTCAATACATGATAATAAATAATTTTGCTTTTTTGACCGGTTCCCGTTACAGCCCCATCAGTCTGCACTGGTCAAGTCCCGCATCCCAGAACCGGCTTTTGGGGATCTTACGTTTCTGACAGATAATGCTCATGTTCATGACCCCATGGCCTACGATCAGTATATCCTTGCCCTTATATAGCTCCGAATCTATGACTTCCTTAAGGAAACTGCCTGTCCGGGTAAAAAGATCATCAAGGCTTTCCGCTCCTTCCGGCGGATCCTTATAGTTTTGCGGATCATGAAAAAGCTTTGCCACAGGGCAGTCCGGATCGGTCCGATAATCCATGATGCCTTCGCAGACGCCAAAAGCCATCTCCTTGAGCCTGTCATCGGTAAGTACCGGTATACCCCTGCCCTCTGTTACGATGTCAGCGGTCTCTTTTGATCGCAGAAGGGGCGATGAGTAACATATGTCAAAGTGCACGCTCCTATACTCTTCGCGTGCACTTTCTGCCATCTTCCGTCCTTTTTCATTAAGAGGGATATCCGTCTGTCCCTGAAGTCTGTTCATCTCGTTCCAGTCAGTGGAACCGTGTCTCATTATATAAAGCATGCTAATGCTCCGGTCTTCTCCCTTATTTCCTGTCTTTGGGGCCCGGCACACCAAGTCTTTCACAAGCGGCGTTTATCTGCTCGACCAGCTCATCATCGGTAAGGACCGTGACCCTGCCCTCGTCATACTGCTCATCTACCCACTTCTTGAGTTCAACTATCAGAGGATCGTTCTTTGAGTAATGCTTTTCTTCGGGCAGCTTGTAATAGGTGTTGATCCAGTGGGCTATGCCCGCAAGTCCCGATGTATTCGATACTGCGCACAATACCGGACGGTTCAGGAACTTGTCGGTATCAAATATGTTGTATATCTCTTCGTTCTTCAGAAGACCGTCAGCGTGGATGCCGGCACGTGTCACGTTAAAGTTCTTGCCGACAAAAGGTGTCCTCGGCGGTATCTGGTATCCTATCTCCTTCTCGTAATACTCAGCCAGCTCTGTTATGACTGTAGTATCCATGCCGTTGAGCGTTCCCCTAAGCTGGGCATACTCGAATACCATAGCTTCAAGAGGAGTATTTCCCGTTCTCTCACCTATACCGAACAGAGAGGTGTTGACACCGCAGCAGCCGTACAGCCAGGCAGTCGTTGAGTTGGATACGGCTTTGTAAAAATCGTTGTGTCCGTGCCACTCGATGAGTTCACAGGGAACACCTGCATGAGTGTGGATGGCATATATGATACCCTGTACGCTCCTGGGGATAACGGCACCGGGATAGTTGACACCGTATCCCATGGTATCGCAGGCCCTGACCTTTATGGGGATCTTGTACTCATCCATGAGCTTCATGAGCTCTAAACAGAAGGGGACCACATAACCGTAGATATCTGCCCTTGTTATATCCTCAAGATGGCATCTTACCGATATACCCTCTTCCAGACAGTCCCGTACTACGCTTAAGTAATGATCCATGGCCTGTCTTCTTGTCATCTTGAGCTTTAAGAATATATGATAATCACTGCAGCTTACCAGTATTCCGGTCTCCGGCATGCCAAGCTCTTTTACCAGTTTGAAATCCTCCTTGCTGGCCCTTATCCAGCTTGTGACCTCCGGATACTTGTAGCCTCTCTCCATGCATTTTAAGACCGCATCCCTGTCCTTCTTGGAATAGAGGAAGAATTCACTGGCCCTGATCATACCGTTGGGTCCGCCAAGCTTATGCAGGTAGTCATATATGGTCACTATCTGGTCGGTCGAGTAAGGTGCCCTCGACTGCTGGCCGTCTCGGAAAGTCGTGTCAGTGATCCATATCTCCTTTGGCATATTATGGGGAACCGTCCTGTCGTTAAAAGGGATCTTGGGTATCTCCGAATAAGGGAACATATTCCTGAACACGTTTGGCTTTGCAATGTCGTCAAGAATATACATATGCTCCTCGATCTGAAGGAGATTGTTGGCCTCGTTCATCGATACCGGCCGGTTCTCAAAATAATCCATTTCTTCTTTGTTCATTTCCTTACCCTCTTACTTCATCGCAAATAAGACACTCTTTTGCATTCATTTCATTTATATGATATGCCGCCGCAACCCTGCACGGGCAGGTGCATTTTTATCCTTCTTATACTGGTCTCCATATGATCATAAAGGCTGCATATGCTGTAACAGTATCCGTTCTCTCCTTCAAACTCCCTGATATGGTAATCACACTCCTTATCAGGAAGGCTTATGGTCCCGGCCGCATTTCCATGCTCATCTATTACGCAAAAGCCGTCAAAGGGTCTGCTTATCCCTTCGCCGCTGCATTTTACCACACTTTCCTTCTGCGTCCAGATCCTCGTAAACCGGTGGCTTAGTTCATCTTCATCATCTATGCCGGCAAGGAACCTGTATTCGGCATCGGCAAAAAAACGTTTTGCGACCGACATAGCGTTTTTGCTCCTGCGCTCAACGTCACATCCTACATCTGCAGGGGACAGTGCCACGATAACTCTTTCTCCGGCATGTGATATGTTAAAACACAAAGGAATATCCTTGAAAAAAGGTTTACCTTTATCTTCCTCACATATGTCCAAAGACCCCGACCCTATCTTGGCAAGGGTTTCTTTGTGAAGGCCAAGATCTATATCCTTTGCAAGGTCACAGACCGCCCCGGCAAGCAATGCGTAGGCTGCTATGCACCTGTGAGCGTCGATCCCGTTCTTAAACCTGTCCGCGCGCTCCCGGCGTCTTTGCGGCATAAGCTCATACCATCTGTCATAGAACTCTTTTTCGTACGACAGATCCGAAACATACAACCGGACATCAAAAGCATGGTTATATATATCGCTTCCCTTTAACATAACGAATAACATAATAGCACAAGGCCCGGCCTTGTGCAATAAACGGCCGGGAGGATCGTTCCTCCCGGCCGCTCGGATAGCTTTTATTTACTTGACCATGATCTTTAGCTTTACTGTTTTTGTTGCACTCTTGTAGTTCTTGTTTCCGGCAGCTTTGACCTTTACTTTCACCGTATAGGTGCTCTTCTCCAGGCCTTTTTTCAGCGTTATATTACCTGTGGATTTAGCGACCTTGAACTTGTTCTTTACATTCTTTTTCTTATTATTCACTGCAGAGGCGAGCGTGTAGGTCACCTTACCCTGTCCCTTCTTCTTTATCGTGTATGCATCCTTGGCCTTTAATACCTTTGCCTTATTCTCTGAATAAGTGATCTTATTGGAACTCTTTTTTGCCTTGATGGTCAAAGGATTGGCCGCCTTATTTACTTTGATCTTAAAGCTTACAGTCATAGAGCCCGGCTTGTAGTTGTTATCTCCGGCAGCCGTGATATTTATCTTCACTTCATACGTTCCGGCTTTCGTTGCCTTGGGTATGGTTATCTTGGCATTGTTTGCATCCGCCTTGAATTTTTTCGCCGTAGCATTGGTACTTACATTTGAATAAGTGACTTTACCTTTTGCATCGTTTACCTTAACGCTCTCTACCGTTGTTACAGCCTTACCTGCATTGTATTTTACCGAAAAAGTTGCTTTTGCAGCTGCGGCGGTCATTGTATTTTCAGCCTTGTCGATCTTCCAGTTTATTGTCTTGGCCGCGTCACTGCCGTCCGACCATTTATATGTACGGTTCGGATCGTTTACAAGGGTTGCCTTGGCCGAATAATCTCCTGCGTTTGTTGCGCTTATTGTTCCCGAAAGCGTATATCCGTCACCCGCTGCGACACCTGTCTGCTCCTTACCGTTATAGGTACATGTTTTTCCTGTCGGAGGGGTAACACTTACGTCTGCCTTATTGATCTTCCAGTTTATTGTCTTGGCCGCGCGGGTGCCGTCCGACCAGATGTATCCGTTCTGTAATGTGGCTGTTGCCTGATAAGAGCCTGCATTTACTGCTGATGTTGTACCTGATAATGTATATCCCGTCCCTCCATCAACACCTGTCTGCATCCTGCCGTTATACGTCAGCGTCTTGCCGGCCGGGGCTGCCACTTTCGTGGGATCAGGCTCCGGATCGGTGATATTATATACAGCACTCACCGTCCCTTTATAATTGCCTTTCCCGTCAACATATACAGCATATTCCCCGACTTCCTTTGAATTCACATCCTGATACCTGACATCATAATCTGTCCCCTCTTCAAGGTCTGTTCCACCAAGAACAACAGATCTCACTGTCGGTTTCTGAACACTTCCGTTATATATAAAAGATGTCTGCGAGAGTGTTACGGCAGCGCCTGCTATGGAAGTCGGGACTACTGCTTCTTTATATGTAAAATATCCCGGGGTTTCCGAATCAGGTCCCCCGTCAACACGGGCATATTCATAATCCGTATGTGAGCTGTTAAATACTGTTCCTGCTCCTCCCACAAGTGATGTACAGCCTTTAAACATATCCCTGCTCACGTATTTTCGGGTCTCCTCATCATCACCAAGCCCGGCAGTACTCCACTCATCTCCTACATAGATCGTTTGGAGACTGCTACAACCGGAAAACATTTCCCAGGCTTCATTCATCTGCGAGGTGTCAATACCGGCAAAGTTTATGGCCGTAACCCCTGTACATCCCTTAAATGCTCCAAATGCACTTGTTATCTGTGCTCCGGCAAGGCAGGACATATCTATCATTTGGGGCCTTGAACAACCCTCAAATACAGACGCCATGTATGTTACACCGGACAGATCCAGTTCATCAAAACCGGTCAAAGCAGTCAGACTGCTGCACCCATTGAAGAGACCGGGAATCATCGTAATATGCGACGTATCAAGCCCTGTCACATCCACACTTTGAAGCGATGTACATCCAGCGAATGCGCTCTGAAAATCCTTGATATTCGATGCATCCATTCCCCTGAGATCAATAGACTCAATTTTATACATCCCAGAAAACAGATAATATGCATTCTCCGGAGCTTTTACCTTTCTGCCATCCTCTTCGGCAAATATAACTTTTTTAACATCATCTTTGTGGTCTATCCATGGTGAATGATAACCTGATACACCTTCTCCCGGACTGACAGTAAGGGTTCCCTCCGAGTCGATCTCCCACGGACATGTACCCCAGGTACCTGATGCTATACTATCCGTATCCGGAGTGATGGTATTTTCTGTTATTTCCACCGGTTCTTTTGCAGACCGGTCAATATCATTCCCTAATATCTCCTCAGCGTATACATCCGTTACCGTAAAGGCTGCCGCCGCTATCACAACCGAAAACAACATTACCGGAAATCTTTTCATGCTATTCCTCCTTTTCGTCAGAGAATTGTCGTAAACGCAATTAATGATTACATTTACGATATTTAATTGATGCACATTTGTTACATATTAGCATGAATACCACAGTGTTTATGCCACTTGTGTCTATTCGGTCAACTATCGTTCATCTTCGGTAAATGGGGGGGAATTCTGTCGTGTCAAAAGGAACGGTTTACCATATCCTGTAAAGCCCCGCCAGAAGCAGGTAAGAGAAGAAGTACAGGCAGTTGTCGTAATAACGGCGGACTCCCGTACGAAGAGGTGTATTCCAGAATTTATCAATGCAGAGCATGGCATTTTCGTATGTTTTCTTATCGGCAGGATCTGCAAGGGCAAAAGCAGCTGCGTTCGTTGCTATAACGGCAACGGGATGGAGTACATCCTCGGATCTTACGGTGCCGTCAACATCGAGCACCTTTCCCCAGTTTGAAAAACCGATACGCTCGCACATGCATGACAGGAAACGCCTGCCCTCTTCCACCTGCCACTCATCCTTCCCGAACCATACGTGATCCAGGGCTATGTTCAGTATCGTTCTGTAGGCATCCGAATAATACCAGTCATGCTTGCCCCATATATGCTGCCCCTTTTCATAAGGGTTCCCGTCGTAATATGAATATTCTCCGCAAAGTCCCGTCATGGGATGGCAGGCATCATGCAGATATCTTCTGCTCGCGGCGGCCGCATTGGCATAAAAAGTGCGGTCCTGCGGATATGCCCACCTGGAAAAGAGTTCATAGAAATGGGGCAGATGATAAGAGGGGTCCGTAAAATCAACGTCCGTTATAAAGCGGATAAGGTGATTGCCGGGATCGAACATACCGCGGCCTAACCCTTCCGGGTCCGGCTTACCGGATTTGCCGGATCCATCCCCCGGATCAAAGGAGAAACCATCACCGTCTCTTAGCATGGAATGAAGTATCTCGCAGGCCTCGTGACTGTAGTTGAATATCCCCTCTCCATCACCCCACCTGTGGGACGCGAAAAAAAGCGCCATGGCAAAGTATTCCTCTCCGTCAGGCGCCGGACCGTTCGCGTTCTTTGAACCGTCAAGGGAATTGGACCAGCAGAAGAAACCCCTGTTCCTTCCTTCCGTAAGGTACATGTTGGTCCTGGCCCATTTCCATATGCGGTCAAATTCCTCTTTATGGCCGGTCTGAACGCACATCATCATCCCATATGACATGCCTTCAGTCCTTGCATCATTATTGCCGGTATCGACAATATAACCCATGTCTTTGCCGGCAGGGTGGTATATCCTCTCCTCTTCGGTCCCGTAGAACAGGGTATCAAAGATATCCGAAGCTCTCTTTTTTATATCTGCGGCATCATATCCCGCACGCTCGAAAAAATCGGGATATATGCCGCCCTGTATCGATGCCGTCACTCTTTTACACCACCTATGGTAAGACCCGTAACGAAGTATCTCTGCAGGAAAGGATAGAGCATTACGATGGGCAGCATGGTGACCACGGTCGTTGCCGCACGTATGGTGATGGGGGTTATGGTAGCCGCACCGTTCTTGGCGTTTTCAGCACTTCCGGACTGCTGCATGACCGATGACAAAAGCTTCATTAGTTCGTACTGAAGGGTTGTATACTCTGTCTTCATGCGGTTATAGAGCATGGCATCGAACCAGGAGTTCCACTGCCATACGGCGATAAAGAGGGCAACCGTTGCATATACCGGCTTGCAAAGCGGCGATATGATCTTGGAAAAGATGGTCCAGTATCCCGCACCGTCAAGCTGGGCACTCTCCTCCAGGCTCTCAGGCAGTCCTTCCATATATGTTCTCATGACCAGCATGTTGAATGCGCTTATCATACCCGGTATCCAGTAAACATGGAATGTTCCGGTAAGACCCAGGTTCTTGTAAAGGAGGAAGATGGGGATCATTCCGCCGTTAACATACATGGTTATTACCCAGAAGAGAGAAAGCTGGGATTTGAAGAGGAATCTCTTCCGGCTCACCACAAAAGCAAGGAGGGCATTTGCAAAAAGAGACGTCACCGTTGCCAGGACTGTTCTTCCGACGGTTATCTTTGCTCCGGTCCATATGTTCTGCATGGCAAGGACCGTTTTGTAGTTCTTCATGGAGAACTTTCTCGGCCACAGGTATATCCCGCCCCTTACGGCATCGATACCGTCATTAAAAGACAGGACCACCGTGTTAAGCACGGGATAGAGCGTTATAATGACAAAAGCCGCAAGAAAGACCACTACTATAATGCTGAATATCTTATCGCTTATAGGCTGCCTTACTTTGTATTCTTTACTGTTATCGTACATATCGGTATTACCCCTTTCCGGTCTAACGTATCGCTTCTCTTATCAGAACAGACGCTGTTCACTGTGTCTCTTGGCTATCTCATTGGCGATGACTATGAGCGCTATACTTACTGCACTCTTAAAGAGACCCGCGGCCGTACCGAGTGAATAGTCATTCTGCGAGATACCCCATTTGAGGACATAGATATCTATGGTCTGGGATACCGACTGAACAAGACCGTTTCCGAGCAGGTACTGCACTTCGAAACCGGCATTCAGGACATTTCCGACATTCATCAGAAGAAGTACCAGGAATGTAGGTTTGATACCGGGAAGTGTTATATATCTTATCTTCTGCAATCTGTCCGCTCCGTCGATCGACGCGGCCTCGTAGAGGCTGGGATCTATCGCCGTTATGGCGGCCAGATATATGATCGCATTCCAACCCGTTTCCTTCCAGTTCTGCGCAAAGGCAACTATCCACCAGAAATACTTGGGATATGCGAAGAAGTTTATGGCCTGATCTATAAAACCTAATTTCAAAAGAATATCATTGACTATACCGGATGCTGAAAGTGATGTATGAAGTATTCCGGTAACGACTATCCACGACAGGAAGTGTGGAAGATATGAAATGGTCTGGATCGGTTTTTTGACCCATGCCCGTCTTACTTCATTGAGTATGACGGCAAAAAGTACTGCCATTATCGTTGTCGTGACGAGATTGATTAATCCCATCGCAAATGTGTTCCTTATGACCTTGATGAATACATCATCCTCAAAGAGGAACTTGAACTTGTCCAGCCCGACAAACTTGGAGCCGAATATACCCTTCTTGGGTTTATAGTTCTCAAATGCCATAAGCCAGCCCGTCAGAGGCCAGTAATAGAATATTATTCCGTATACCACTATAAAGAATGAGACTATGAGCAGAAAACTCTGTCTTTTCATTTCTTTGAGAGATATCTTAACTTTGGGATGATTTTCTTTCCTAACTCGGGCCATAAGTATTTTCTCCTTTAAGGGGCAGCAACAGATGGTGATAGTTGCTGCCCTGATTTTATTAAGGAGTGTCGCCTATTTTGATCACCTTACGGCGATGTGGGCTCCACGTGCAGACAGGTTCTGCCTGCATTATTTAAATGTGTCGAGGATATCCTGCATCTCTTTGAGGAAGTCTTCGGGCTTGCATGCATTGTATGCTTCCATGTACTCGCCCCAACCCTTATCAAAGTCAGCTGCCATTACAACCTTGGGCAGCCATTCATGCTTGCACTCGCCCATCTTCGCCCATGCAACACCACCGGGTGTCTCTGTTGTGAAGTTGTTTGAGAATGAGTACATCGGGAACCAGGGGCCGTTTGTCTCCTGTACGGAACCGATGAACTGAGGATATGTTGTATGGCCGTATGCGTCGAAGCAGGCCTTAAGAGGTTCTGCCATATCGCTCATGAATTCTGAAGGCTGTTCCTCGGGCTTGTTGGCGTTCTTGCCGTCATCGCTTGTTCCATGCCACTGAGGGAAGTAAGAATACTGACATCTGTGCTTGGCCTGATAAGAAGTGTCAGCCCAGTTCTGTCTCTGCTCGGGTGTACGGAAGTATAATCCGTCTGCATCAACATCATAGTCAACGCCCTTAACGCCCCAGAATCTGAGATCATGAAGTTCCTGATCCATTGCGCAGTCTACGAGGAACTTGAAAGCTCTGTCGGGATCTGCACAGTCTGTTGTGATAGCGATACCTGAAGCCTGGTTAACTGTATCATCATATGTGTGCCATCTGTTCTCCATGCCTTCCTTTGTCGTAAGACCGAGAGGTACATAGTTGCATCCCTTCTGGTCAAGACCGGACTGCTTGAAGCTGTCATTTACTGTGTAAGCGAAATCCCACCACTGGTCAACCATACCGAGTACACGGCCGGTTGAGAGCTTTGCGATGTATTCGTCATATGTCTGTGTGAATGACTCGGGATCTACGAAGCCCTTGTTGTACTCTTCATTGAGCTTCTTGAAGTAAGCGATCGTATCTTCGGAAGTATTGTAATCCTTGATCGTCATATCCGTCTTATCAACGATAACGGAACCGTCGTTGGGATATCCTGCAAGGAACTGACCTGCGTTCTCAAGACAGAAGTATCTCCAGTCTTCGCACAGGATCGTGTAAGCTATGTTCTCTGTACCGTCTTCCATCTTGGGGTTCTCGGCGATGTACTTCTCAAGAAGATCGAAGTACTGATCCAATGTATGGATCTCGGGATATCCTGCCCACTCAAGAACGCGGACCTGGATCCAGAATGCTTCGTCGTTGTGAGTTGTCTGCTTGGTCTCACCCTTTGTGTTTCCGAAAGGATTGATCCAGTAGATGTGTCCGTCGGGCTGGCGGAACTTTTCCCACTCCTCGGGAGTGAACCATTTTTCCTTGAACTCGGGATACTGGTCGATATAATCGTCAAGAGCAATAAGTGCATCGGCGTCGATCAGAAGATTCATTTCATCAGAATCGATAAAGTCGGGATACTCGCCGCCTGCGATAAGTGTACCGGTAGCTTCTGAAGCTGTCTGTCCGGTAAGCCATGTTTCCTTAACCTTTACGCCCCACTTGTCAGCGATCATCTGAGCGATCTCGTTATCGTCATTGATCTCCGAACCGGGCATTGTGATGAACATTGTGAAGTTTGCAACATCACCCGATGCTGCCTCACCGCCTTCATCCGCATCATCAGCTGCTGCCTCTTCAGTAGCTGCCGCATCATCAGCAGGTGCTGCCGGTGCTGCGCCGCCGTCTGCTGCTGCTCCGCAGCCTGCAAGCATTCCCGCAACTACTCCTGCGGATAAGAGAAGAGCTAAAATCTTTTTCTTCATAAATACCTCCCTTTAAAATGTGATTTATGATCCCGGGACATGACATAGATACCCATGACCCTTATCATAGATTATATTTTTAAAGCAGGAGGTATACTACCCGACAAACTTCAGAAAAAAACCCGACAAATTTCAGATGTTGTTTTTGCGGAATTTGGAAGGCGTACAACCGTTGGCTTCGATGAACTTCTTAAGGAAATAATCGTTGTCCCTATAGCCCACCCTTTCGGCTATCTGCGCTATCCGCAGGTCCGTGGAAGTCAGCAGTTCTTCGGCCCGGCCTATCCTGTACGAGGTCAGATAATCCTTGAAGGATTTACCGTATTTTTTCTGGAACATCTGACCCAGATATGAGCTGTTTACAAAATACTTTTTCCCCAGATCCCTTAAGGTAAGGTTATCGGCATAATTATCCCTGATCTCTTTTTCTATCTCAAGCAGGACCCCGCCCGACACATTTTTCCTAAGCTGGGTCAGGTACTGTGCATAGTCGCAGCAAAAACTTGCCATATGGGCGCTGCTCCCCCGAAGGATCCCCTCTTCCGAGGAGTGCTCCGCTATAAAACGCAGTATCTCCTCCTGATCAAGATCGTCATCAAGCTGGGTTGCCATATGTATAAGGGTAAAGAGGAGGTAATTGACATTAAGCCTTACGGTCTCGGGTGATGTTCCTGTCCCGAGCTCACCGTAAAAAGCGTCAACCCCCGTACGTATTGCCGCCGTATCATCAGAGGATATGGCATCGATCAGGCTGTCGATCCTGTCCTTCAATATGATCACAGAATTCGAATCGGAGGCGGCTTCATCATCATAATAATATATGTTCTTTCTGGTCCTGAATGCTTCTAGGGACCTTAGCATACAGGCCGATGTATATGACTTTGAAATGGCATCGATATGATCTACGGCCTTGCCGACAAAGATGTTTACGTCAAATCCGCATTGGCTAAGCACATGATCATGCAGTCCTTCGAGGAGGTCATTTGGCCCCATCCCTCTCTTGGAAGCAAAATAATCGCAGTAGATCAGCCCTATATCATAGTTTCTCTCGTCATGCGACACATCAAAGATACAGTGATCCTTCTCCTCCCGCAGATAGTCCCTGACGGCAGAATAGAGCTGACGCTGCCGCCCTTTCATCTCACCTTCTTCAAGCTCTTCGGCATGCTGTGTATAGTCCGACATCTCTATGTCCACATACCTGATCTCATCCGACAGGTGAAGGTGATCCCTGACATAAGTCACATTGGCCGCATCATACTTCCCGAAGAGGAGGGCCATGAGATTTCTTGCAAGGTAGGCCTGCTCCATGGATTCTCTCGACTGTGCCTCCTCTTCACGCTCATCGGAGACTTTGGCTATCTTCCTAAGAACCCCGATAAGCTCCGTCTTTTCAACCGGCTTTAACATGTACTCCATACAGTCATAACGGAGGGCTGTCTGTATATAGGTAAAATCCTTGAAGCCGGTCAGTATTATAAAGAAGGCATCCGAGATCCTCTCCTCCCTGATCCTCTTTAAAAGCTCTATGCCTGTCATCTCCGGCATCTTGATATCAGCAAGTATCACGTCCACCGGAGATTTTTTAAGATATTCGTATGCCTCAAGCCCGTTGGCACATGTTGCCACAACCTCAAAGCCCTCGGCCTTCCAGTCCACGACCGCTTTAAGTCCCTGCAGTATAAAAGGTTCATCATCAACCAGCAATACTTTTCTCATGTACACATTCTCCGGGGATCACCACAGTTACCGTGGTCCCTATTCCTTTCTCCGATTCTACCGAAAACCTTACCCTGTCTTCCGTTGCCATCTTGAGCCGCAGGCACGCGTTCACAACACCGATCCTGCCCTTTGACTTAAGAAGTTCCAAAGAGGCATTCTCCATCTTTTTGTGAAGGGCGGCCGCATCTTCATCGGAAAGGCCCCCGCCAGTATCCTCTATTTCTATTATCATATCCTGTGATCTTTTATATACTCTCACAAAGATCCAACCGGGGCTGGATTTCTCCTCGATCCCGTGAACACAGGCGTTTTCAACAAAGGTCACTATGGACAGCTTGGGGATGGTGACCTTTTTGCAGGCTTCCTCAACGTCCACTTCATATGAAAGCCTGTCTCCGAACCTGTATTTCTGCAGTCCCAGATAGGCATCCACAAAATCCATCTCGTTTTCAACCGTAGTGTTGTCATCATCCCAGTTGGCATTCCTTCTCTCTATGACGGCAAGCTTTTCAACCATCTGGGCCGTCTCGTTCTCTCCCCGCAGGACGGAATGCATCCTTATGCTCTCAAGGGCATTAAAAAGGAAATGGGGGTTTATCTGTGAGTGCAGGGCCAGAAGCTCCGCCTGCTGCCTTGCAATATCCATCTCCTGCTCGGCAAGCTTGCCCTCGGCTACCGTCCTGGTAAGCCTTGCGAAAAAGATGGGGAATATGGCATTTACGACCAGCATCACCAGCAGCAGGGGCCAGCCTTTTAAAAGTATGTCAAATCCCGAATCGGCATCTTCCGTTATGTTGATCCGAAAAGGCGTTTCGGCATAGATGAAATCCCTGCTGTACCCTATCCTTCCCTTTATGTCGGAAGCCTTCATGAAATCATCATACATATAGTTGTTGCCTTCTGTGAAGAAGTAGGCATATTCATCATCGGATATATAGCCGCCGGAGCCTGCAGCGGCAGATTCCATGCTTCTGGTAAAGGCTCCGTAATCTATGACTATCCGGCATATCTTTTTATAATGTCCTCTGGGATAATAATCCATCCGCCTAAGGAGCATGAGCATCCTCCTGGGTTTTGCCGAAGGGGCTGTCTCAGTCTCATAATAGAACTTGACGAAAGTCTCCTGACCTTTCTCCTTAAACTCTTTATACCAGCTGGAGTGACTGACCCTGTTGAGGTTATATATACCGCCCCCGTTCACAATGGTGGGATTATCCGTATATATCTCGAAAGTCGATGCATTTATGGAGCACAGGGCTTTTAAGAACTCATCACCCATGACAGTGTTATAACTGTCATAGTAATCAAGGCCGCTATTGTAGTCTTTTTCCAGGAAATCCTCAAAGCCCTCGTTCTTGGTAACATTCATGGCAATGGCGGATGCATTCTCAAGTATCTTGCCGAATGAAAAGGCCATGTTCTCGGCAGACTTTTCATACTTGTAGTTCCTGTCCGTCCTGCCCGACCGGATGAGCATGGCGACAAATATGGTATCGGTCACGAAAAGCGGCAGGATGATACACAGTAAATACAGCACGGCCATGTTGCGGGGCCATGCTGCAGGTCTGCTTTTTCTTTTTTGTATCCACTCTTTTATTCTTCTCATATCATGATGTTGGGTCAAAAGGTCTTTTGCCCCAAGCTGATGATGCGAATTGCTCCGTTTCTCTGAGATTTCCGCAATTCTAAACGTTCGTAATCCGCGCAATAACGCTGTGGTAAGGGACATAAGCATGAGGCAGCCGCAGGCAGGTGATAGACTTTATGATGCGGCGATAATTCCCTGTGATCAGGGCAGGTTCAGTATGGTCCGGGCGATCATCTCCCCTATAGGCTCCTTGCGCTGCGGATGAAGATCGTTGAGCTCACCCGTTCCGTAAGCATCAACAAGATAAAAACCGGGTATGTCCCTACACGACTCCTGGGCTTGGCGAAGACCGCGCCATGCCTTCCCGCCGTCATACGATATCTCTTCCATCCTGGCATTGAACTCCGGCAGTTCCACGCATATATAGGGGATATCATCCTTCCAGCATTTCCTGAGACCCTCTATGAAGCTTTTTGTAAGAGCTTTGTATATTTTGTTTTCCGGACAGTTTGATTCGCCCTGATAGAAAGCGAATGCCTTTATGGGAAAGCCGGCTATTGGACCCAGCATCCCGTTCCACAGTGCAGTCGGCTTCCAGTTCGTGAACACAACATCAGGCGACTTGGAACACTTTACACCCGGAAGATACTTCCACACTCCGCAAAGCGGTATGCAATGGTCTATACCTTCAAGACTCTCGTTAAAGCCGTCCGTTACCCGCACGCCCTCACCGAACACTACTGCGTATATCTTACCGGGTGTTACCCTGCCGTATCCTTTTTCAATACCGATACGCAGTACTATAGTATTCTCACCTTCCTTAAGGAGGCCCTCGGGTATCTTATAACGTCTTGGCGGATACGTATATTCCGTATTCCCTATAAATTGCCCGTTCACATAGCAGCTGTCAAAATCGACTATGGTACCGAACCATACGGTTGCTTCATGTTGCGCATACTCAGCCGGCACTATAAACTTCTTCGCGATCCATATGGTTCCGATATATCCGTCAAGTTCCGTATCCGAGAAAAAATCGGGAAAGACTATGTTTCTTCCCTTTTCAAGTATCTGCACACCGTCTTCGTAATGTCCGGATATCCCTTCGTCTTTCCTGTCAAGCTCCTTCATCCATTCGGCGGCATTATTCTCATTATCGTAAAGCACCTTCTGAAGATATCCGTCATCCGAGAACTTCTTTACTTCAGCAAGGGCATCATCGAACCCTTCAAGCATCTCCTCGCTCATGAAGGCCTGTATCCATGCACCGCCAAGTGATATATCGACAAGCGCTGTTGCAACATCCTCTTTTCTGCGCAGATGCTTTGCGGTAAAGTATCCGACTGCGGAAAACAAATCTATCGTATCCACCGAGAGGCTTTTCCACTCTCCGGTCTCAACATCCGGAAGAGTTCTGCCAAAGACGCCCCGCTCGGTGACCTTGAAGGTCCTTATAAGATCGTCCGATACATTCCACTCATCAGGATATGTCTCTCTTACCCTCTCCATGGGAAATTCCATGTTGGACTGGCCGCTGATCAGTATCACATCTCCTATCATGACACCTGTGCTTACGGCCTTATCCCCGTCCTGCCCGGCAGCTTCTATGGTATAGGGTCCGCCCTTAGGCATGGCCGGAAAGAAGACATCAAATCTTCCGTTTTCATCCGCTGTCGTCTCGCTATTCTCTCCCGCAAAAGAAAGGGTGACCTTCTTACCCTTTTGGGTAAATCCCCATATATGCACTTTTTTACCGCGCTGAAGCACGGCATTATCACCGAATATTCTTCCCAGTCTGATTGCCATGGCTTTTCCTTCTTTCCCTTAACTCTTTTTCTTATGACAGGCACTTTTACGGTATGTCCTGACTGTGTTTTCCCGTTTTTCTGCCGGGGATTTACGCTCCCATGCTGCTATACCGATCACTCCTACCGGCGGTTCCAAAGCGCTTTCTCCCGCCTGTTTTTGTGTCATATGATACTGCCGGGACAATGTCATCCCATATTCGCAGCATCATGCGCGGAAGGTCTCGGGCGGGCCCAGATATGAATAAGGCGGCTCTTCTCCTTCCGGGAATATCACGATCTTCTCAAGGACAAATCCGAAGGAACGGGCTGAAACAGTAAGACTGTTCTTCCCTTCCACAAGGTCCATGGGGATGTCTTTTGTATGCATGTTATCAAGGACGCCTTTACCCCACAGATCATTATCGTCTCCTACGGCATAGCCTTCGGGTATCATGTCGACCTCCCTGAACTCTCCGCCGTTACAGGAAAGGGCCACGATAAGGGTATTGTCGATACCTCCCGGATTGGCCGGGCTGGTATAGAGCCTTACAACATACCGACCCTGCTTATGTATCATAAATGAGTAGGTCACGGACGGGGCATTTGCGGCCGTAAAGATGACATTCTGTGGATAGGCCTTTATGGCTGCATCTCCTCTTCCGTAGCCCTCTATGATCTCATATCTTCCCGCATCCGTATCATGCTTTTGGACAAAGCCCGCCGCACTCATGGATATGCAGGAGCGGCTGACGTAAGTGCCGGCTTCTATGGTACTGATATCGGGATTATAGACAGGTACCCTGATCCTGATGTTCTGGTCTTTGCACCTTATCGTCACAAGTCCCTCGGCATACTTTGTACCTGAAAGCTTCATCCTGTCAACAAATATGAAGATCTTTTTGATATGGCCGCATTTGACGTTTTTCCCTATATCCATCACATCGATAAAAGCGTCATCGCATTCCACATTGTAGGCGACTTTTTCCTCCGATGCCGTTGACAACTCGATAAAGCCTCCGCACAGAAGCGGGTCCAAAGCCTCGGGAAGGGTCAGCTCGCATCCGGACCAGAAGCCACCCTCGGTATGTTCACCTGTTGAGGGGATGCACACAATAAGCCTTGGCTTGTTGGCCGGCTCGATCTCCTCTATGACAGGATACCGGCACTCCTCCTCGCACCAGTGAACAAATCCTATGTGCTCCGAAGCCCCCATGCCGAACCATTTCCCTTTGCGGAAACCGTGAAGCTTTTCCACCAGCTTTCTGTCTTTTTTGATACAGTTCCTTATGGAAGCGGCAAGTGTATTGGCATATGTAGAGCCGAAAGCAGCATACTCATGATCAAGCCCGGTAAGCAGCCACATCTTCTGTACGTTAAGACAACCTGTGAGCGGGACATAGACAAGCTGGTAGAAGACGTCTTTTGCCTCTTCATCAAGTTTCTTGTACATACCATAGGCCCGGTTCATCAGATGCTCGCATTCATCAATGGTCCTTGCACTCTCCCCGTAAGCAAAGGGGGCGTATACATCCGCATTCATGGCTTCGGTCCGCCGCCTTGAGGTTATCTTTGTGTATCCCATAAGAAGCTTGGCGATCTCGGCCCGCTCGATCTCGGGAAGGGCTGCAAAGTTTTTCCTGACAAATCGGTCCGTATATTCAAGAGCGCTGTTCCTGTTGGAAGTGCCCCACTTTTCAAAATCATATGCCATATCAAGGAAGAAGGACAGGGGATACTCGGTCGTGAAGATATCGCCCACATTCACTATCCACATATCTCTTATCCCGTTATCGTAGGCACTTGTCATCTGCTCCCATACCTTGGGCAGATAGGATGTGTTGAACCATTCGTATGAAACGGGCCATCCGTGATAATCCAGATGATAATATATGCCGTAGCCGCCATTTCTGTCCCTTTCCTGCTCACTCGGCACCCTTCTTAAGTTTCCGAAGTTATCATCACTGTAGAGGGCTATGACACCGTCAAGCTCCGGATCATTCTCGAGCCCCGCGTTATCAGCATCTCCGTACCAGAAGGGCTCCACCTCCTTATAGAGGGCGATCACCCTGGGGATCTCGGCAAGATCCTTCTGCAAAACTTCCGTAAGCAGGCGGTTCTGTGTTTTGACAACGCTTCGAAGCAGGGCTATATTATCACCCAGCGTTGTATCCTTGCCCATTATCGCCGTATCATTTTCACCGCGCATTCCTATCGTATATAGGTTCTCATACCTTGCCCTTCCGGCAATCCCGTCACGCCAGAAGCGCGTTATGCCTTCAGGATTTGCCTGAAAGTCCCAGGCATCCCCGTAAGGACTGTCCTTGCCCCGAAGGTGTGAATACTCCTCTCCCTGACGCATACAGGGCTCATGGTGTGAGGTCCCCATTATGACACCAAGCTCGTTTGCCAGCTGGCAACTTGCCTGACCGGGGCCGTCATCGGAGAAGACAGATGACCACATGGCCGGCCACAGATAGTTCCCCCGAAGCCGCAGCAGCAGCTCAAATACCTTTGCATAGGCCTTTGCCGTAAAGCCTCCGTAATTCTTATTGCACCAGTTTCCGAAAGCGGGCCATTCATCATTGATAAAAAATCCTCTGTACTTGACCGAAGGTGTCTTGGAAACAAGAGAATCCGATGCACGAAGCACCCGCTCCGAAAGCTTCTGTGGGGCCACATCCAGCCAGTCGGTAAGAGGTGATACCCCAAGAAGTTCCGACAGGGCAAACAGACCGTATATACTGCCCCTCTTATCGCTGCCCGCTATGATAAGAGCCGATGTGAATGAAAAGCCGCGAAACTTCAGCCCGTCAACGACTGTCAGCGAGTAGACTTCTCTCTTCCCCTCTATGGCAGACAGATCTATGGAGCCGTTCCTGTCAAGTTCGTCAAGCATGGGGCTGTATCCCTTTGTCCCGAAGAATACCGGATAGGAATAGAAAGCGGCTGTATCGTCAAAATCGGTATCCTCCACACCTATCGGCTTGGCTCCGAACACCTTTTTGAAATCCTCCCTGACCCTTCCGGCGATCTTGCGGACCCCCGAGAATGCGCTTTCCTCATATATGAACACAAGGCGGTTTTCTTTTATGTTTGAAGACGAGATAACAAATGACATGGCCATCTCCTTTCATATCCGTATGATAAACACT
>JAILLI010000169.1 GCA_024693225.1 Lachnospiraceae bacterium | reverse complement strand
ATGGAACGGCTGACAGAGAAACGAAACAATAAGGTAAAGGATTATCTTCATAAGGCAAGCCGCAAAATCATCGTACATGCAAAAATGAACAATGTAATCCATATCGTCATCGGCAACAACAGAGGATGGAAACAGAAAGTGGAACTGGGAAAACGAACAAACCAGACCTTCGTATCCATCCCGTACAGGATGCTGATCGATATGATCTGTTATAAGGCACAGCTGGCAGGGATCAGAGTAAGCGTCGTAAAGGAAAGCTACACAAGCGGAACCAGTTATCTTGATGGAGAAATCCCGGAAAAAGGGTTTTATGATGCGTCACGACGAGTAAAAAGAGGAATGTTCAAAAGCAACAAAGGCATACTGATCAACGCCGACGTGAATGCTGCATATCAGATCATAAAGGCAGGAGGATACAAAGATCTTCCAATCAAAGAAAAAGAGAAAGTCACAAGACTCAATGTAGCCTGAATTAGATCAGGTAGAGGCATCTGGCTAGTGCCATTAAAAGACCGGGGTGTAAAAACTTCGGGAATTTATGAGAGTGTAAATTATTTTGTGTAAACCCCTTAGATTGACGTTGAATATTCGGTTAAGGGTTATTTATCTGTATAGCATATCTGTGTGCTATGATTTTGGCATAACAAATCCAGGCTGTCAATCGGCAGCCTGGGTTTTCTTATTGAACCGGTGTGTCATTCCAGATCTGCCGGAGATATTCTATCGCCAAAGTAGATGAAGAGTTGATTTAACGTCTGCCCCCAATTCCACGGAGCACCGGTCCATTTCTTGGTTATATCGATCATTGCCAGATAGATGCTCTTGAACAATGCGTCATCGCTCGGGAAAACAGACTTGGATTTTGTAACCTTACGAAGTCCACGGTTGAAGTTCTCTATAGCGTTCGTTGTATAGATGATTTTGCGGATCTCATCGGGATACTTAAGGTATGTTGATAACTGTGGCCAATTGGTTCTCCACGAACTCACAGAGGAGGGATATTTCTTACCCCATTTTTCTTCCAATTCGTCAAGGGCATCGAGAGCTGCATCCTCGGTGGGGGCCTGATATATGGCCTTCAGATCCTTTGTAAATGGCTTTAGATCCTTGTAGTTGACGAACTTAGTGGTATATCGGATCTGATGAACGATACAGCGCTGTATTTCAGCCTGGGGGAATACAGCTCCTATTGCATCGCCAAATCCGGTAAGGCCATCTACAGATACGATCATGATGTCTTCAACGCCGCGATTTTTGATTTCATTTAGGACACCAAGCCAGTATTTGGCGCTTTCATTACCGCCGATCCACATACCGAGGACTTCCTTGTTTCCGTTAAGTTTAACCCCGATAGCTACGTACACAGCCTTTTTGATAGTACGATTTTCCTCCCGAACATGAAAGTGTACTGCGTCCATAAAAACGATGGCATATTTACGCTCTAATGGCCTGTTTTGCCATTCTCTGGCAATGGGCAGTATCCTGTCGGTCATATGTGAAATCATTTCCGCAGAGGCATCTACGCCGTATACATCATGAAGATGTGCGGAGATGTCACGGGTAGTCATTCCTTTTGCATACATTGAGAGCACCTGATCCTCAATGTTGGAAATATCGGTCTGATTCTTCTTTACGACTTGTGGTTCAAAGTTGCCCTTCCTGTCCCTTGGTATGTCGAGGTCAATCTCTCCTAGGGATGACACAACGGTTTTCTTGCTGTATCCGTTACGGCTATCGTCGGTATTCTTGTTCTTGAAATCGTACTTAGAATAGCCAAGCTGCTCGTCCATTTCCGCTTCCAGCATGCCCTGAAGCGTATCTCCGAGAAGATCTTTGAGCATTTCCTGCACATCCTGGGCATCCTCAGGATGGTAGTGCTCAATGAGACTGTTGATGAATGCTTTGCGCTCCGGTGAGAGTTTTCTTGATCTTGCCATAAAATTATCCTCCTGGATTAATATTTATTCTAACATCAATCCAAGAGGATAGGTATCTTAGCTATCTAGTTTACACAAAATTATTTACAGTCTCTCCTTTTCTGAAACATGGAGCTTGGTTACATAGTTATCGACAGCATGCAGCATTGTACGGTTAGTGCCTTGCTCAATACCCTGGTCAATACCCCGCTCAATACCCCGCTTTATACCCTGCTCTATACCTTGCTCGATGCCCTTCTCCAAAATCTCATCTGCGTACGTTTTTATGATATATCCACCCATAACCTGATCCACTCCCTTCGTAATGTTCTGATATTTGATCGCCATCTTTTGGAACACTCTGTTCATGATTTTCATCAGAAAGAACTACTATCATCATAGCAGAATGAGCTCGCGGCGTCAAAAACATATATGGCACAGTTGCTTT
>JAILLI010000184.1 GCA_024693225.1 Lachnospiraceae bacterium | reverse complement strand
ATCTGACGTATATCCACCCCCGGTATATTAACAGCATCATTTAATAATATATCGGGTCTTACAGTCAGTTTCATAATGGCTTTTCGCATTGCTTCATAGGTGGCCTGAAGTATGTTTATCTCATCTATGCGCACATTGTCGACCATACCCACAGACCAGGCGACCGCTCTTTGGCTTATGATCTCATAGAGTTCTTCACGCTTTGCCCCGCTGAGCTGCTTGGAATCGTTAAGATAGAGTATCACATCATCTTTGGGCAGGATCACTGCACCCGCAACAACAGGTCCTGCCAGCGGTCCCCTCCCCACTTCATCGATACCGCATATAGCCGAATAACAGCTGTACTCCCTCTCGTAGGATAACATGCGTTCCGTTCTTTCCACTTCCTGGTCGTACTTTTTAAGAAGCATGCCGGCTCTCTTTTTAAGCTGGGCGACCCCGCTCCTGTCATCATCCGCATACTCCTCCAGAAAACCCCGTAATCCTTCGGTATCCAGACCGGCAAATTCAGCTTTTATCTCTTTTATGGACTTTTCCATTTAATACCACCTGTTATGATCAAAATATCTTTATTGAACCAAAGGGATATATCCTCATGAACATCCTTCCGACGATCTTTGTTGACGTGACTATTCCGACTTCAGCATAACGGCTGTCTATACTCTCTTTTCTGTTGTCACCGACCACAAAATACTCTCCTACGGACAGCTTCACGGGTTCCGAAGCGATCCCGGCATATTCCGGCAGGTCTAATCCTTTTATGTCGGTAAGTTCCTCCCCGTCGACAAGAAAAGTACCGTCAACGATCTGGACCGTCTCATGCGGAAGACCTATGACGCGTTTTATCAGATCCTCTCCCTTTCCGGCCTGCCTGAAGACAACGATGTCAAATCTTTCCGGATCGTGAAAGCGGTATGATATCTTGTCGATGAGTACCAGATCTTCAGGCTCAAGTGTATGCTCCATGGAATGGTTATGGACCCTGACACGTTCGACTATATATTCCGACAGTATAAATGCGATCAGCAGGACTGCCAATATGAAGGTTCCGACACGGAGCATGATCATCATACCGGAACTTTTTTTCTTTCTTCGCTTTTCCACAGCCACACCCCTTTTACAGTAAACGGATCGGATCTGATCCGTTCACATTGAGCCGGTCGCGGGGCATTGCAGATGCCCTTCATGTCGCGATTACGTGCATCAATTTATATATCACGGCTCCGGATCATCTGCCGGGCATTTCAAGTGTAATATTTCCCAGCCTTCCCGACCTGAACTCATCAAGCACGATCCTGGCAGCTTTTTCGTAGTCCTTCTCATTGCCCTTCTTAAGACATCCTCTTTTGACAGCAATGTCCTCAAGTATCTCAACGGTGCTCCCGCCTTCGTCCACCCCGTATCTGTCAAAGAGTTTTCCGGGGTAAAGGGACCTTATGGTGTCCATCAGGCTCATCGCAAGATCCGTCTCGTCAAGTATCTCGTCATTTACGGATCCGATGTAGGCCAGATTGAGGCCTGTCCTTTCGTCATCAAACTTTGGCCAGAGTATTCCCGGAGTATCAAGAAGATCCACGTTTTTGTCCAGTCTTATCCACTGTTTGCCCTTTGTCACGCCCGGTCTGTTCCCGGTCTTTGCACTTGAGCTTTTGCAGAGGCTGTTGATAAATGTTGATTTGCCGACATTGGGTATACCTGCCACCATTGCCCTGACAGGTCTGCCTGTTATGCCTTTTTTTAAGTCTTTCTCCTTTTTACCGGCGCAGGCTTTCTCGATCGCTGCCGTGATCTTTCCAAAATCCTTCCTTGTTCTTGAATCGACCGGTACGGCCTGGATATTCATATCCGAAAAATACTTTATCCACTCCCTGTTCTTCTCCGGATCGGCCAGATCTGCCTTGTTGAGAAGGACAAGCCGGGATCTTCCCTTTGCCAGATCGTCTATATCGGGATTTTTTGATGACAGAGGTATCCTGGCATCAAGCAGTTCTATAACAAGATCGATGAGCTTTATATCGGCCTGCATCATCCTTTTTGCTTTGGTCATATGACCCGGATACCACTGGATCTGCATCACTTTATCCTCCCTGACTGCCTGTTCCTGCCTCCCAGATGATACCAGGCCTTCCCCTCGATCATGCCTCTGCTTATATTTCCTATATTGGCACTTCTCGAGTCCTCTGAATTCCTGCGGTTATCACCAAGGACGAAATACTCATCCGCACCGAGCACTATCTCAGAGGCCGCCACGCCGGGATCAAGTGTATCCTCGGCTACATCCTTGGTATATATGGCTCCGTTTATGACAACTTTACCGTTCACTATCTGTACGGTGTCCCCCGGGGTGGCCACCACCCTTTTTACGGACAGATGGGCATTTTCATTTCCGTTGGGCCTGAATACTATCACATCTCCCTGACGGGGTGCGGAGAACTGGTATGCTATCTTGTTGATAAGCACCTCCTGACCGTTTGAAAGACCCGGCTCCATGGATTCCCCGATGACACTGGTCCTTATGCCGAAGGAGAATATAAGGGCAAAGCCCAGAAAGACGGCAATGAACACCAGGAATATCCACTGCAGTATCTGGTAGAATATATTTATATTTACTTTTCTCTCACGATTTATATATGAAAGTGACGGACCGCCACCCTTTGACGAATGTCTTCTGCGCACTTTAATCCCCTTATCCTCTTATGCGGGCAACCCCGTTTCCTCAAGATCCCCGTGATCTTAAGAAACTTCGGATCGCACCCGGCACCTGTTTATATCTTCGCCGGGGCCTGCCATATAATCAATATATATCAAAAAGCACCTGCATGACGCAAGTGCTTTCTGATCTTTCATCTATCAGCGGATAAGCTCTTTGACCTTCGCACTCTTACCCGAACGCTGTCTTAAGTAGAAAAGCTTTGCCCTGCGGACCTTACCGCGTCTTACTACTTCGACTTTCTCAACGTTGGGAGAATGAAGAGGCCATGTCTTTTCAACGCCTACACCGTTTGAATTCTTACGTACAGTGAATGTTTCACGGTTCGATCCGCCCTGACGCTTGATAACGGTACCTTCGAACACCTGGATCCTCTCACGGTTTCCTTCTTTGATCTTACCGTAGACCTTGACGGTATCACCGATGTTGAACTCGGGAACCGTTTCCTTGAGCTGTTCCTGCTCAATCTCTCTGATAATGTCACTCATTTCAATTCCTCCTATCGATCCGGACGTTCTTAACTTATACAAGGCAGAGGACCGTCTTTTCCAGTAACTTTGATATATTACCACATGGCATGCCATATTGCAAGCACTTTAACAGGCCATGTATATCACACTTATAAACCATTTTTGATAATGTCCTAATATACCAAAAGGGAAAATGTCCCATATAGGTTATACTACCCTCATCATCCATAGATGGGAGGGATCATTATCAGAAAGGTTGAACTAAGAATGAACGAACAAGTAAAGTATGA
>JAILLI010000183.1 GCA_024693225.1 Lachnospiraceae bacterium | reverse complement strand
GCATCCTGTGCCTTAAAGCGCTCGCGCTGGTCGATGGGATCGTTCAGCTCGGAATATGCATTACACATCTCCCATGTATTGATGAAGAGCTCGAACCTCTCAACCAGGTCCGGCCTATCCGGTTTTCTCTTTGTAAGCGGTGATATCTCAACCGGATGATCGATGACGAACGTGGGCTGGATAAGGTTTTCCTCCACATACTCCTCAAAGAAGAGGCTGATGATATCGCCCTTCTGATGATAGGACTCATAATGGATATCCCTCTCGTCCGCCAGCTTCTTTGCAGCCTCCGTATCCGGTATCTGATCAAAATCGACGCCGGCATACTTCTTTATGGCATCTATCATGGTCACACGCTCAAATGGCTTTCCGAAGTCAAGCTCGATGTCACCATATGTAAACTTAGTTGTACCAAGTACCTCCTGAGCCACATAGCGGAACATATTCTCGGTAAGATCCATCATACCGTTATAGTCCGTGTAAGCCTGATAGAGCTCCATGAGGGTAAACTCGGGATTGTGCCTTGTATCAAGTCCTTCGTTCCTGAACACACGGCCGATCTCATATACTCTCTCAAGGCCGCCCACTATCAGTCTCTTCAGATAGAGTTCAAGTGATATACGAAGGTTTAGATCCTCATCGAGGGCATTAAAATGCGTCATGAAGGGACGGGCAGCCGCACCTCCCGCATTTGCAACGAGCATGGGGGTCTCAACCTCCATAAATCCCTGTCCGTCAAGATACTTACGTATGGTTGATATGATCTTTGATCTCTTTATGAAGGTATCCTTTGATACATCGTTCATGATAAGATCGACGTATCTCTGGCGGTAACGCATGTCCGTATTTGTAAGTCCGTGGAACTTCTCCGGAAGGGGAACAAGGTTCTTGGACAGGAGTATGACGGATGAAGCATGGATCGATACCTCGCCCATCTGTGTCCTGAACATGTAACCCTTGACACCGACTATATCTCCCGGCTCGAACTTCTTGAATTCGGCATAGAGTTCATCTCCAAGGGCATCTCTTGATACATATACCTGAACATTGCCCTTAAGATCCTTTACATTTATAAAGGAAGCCTTTCCCATCACACGCTTTAGCATAATACGGCCGGCAATGCTGACATTTATGGGTGAAGCGTCCATTATTGCACGCTTCTTCTCATACTCTTCCTTGGCAAGAGCCCTCTTTTCTTCTTCGGGAAGGCTTTCATCAACTGCTGCCTCTTTATGGTCCGCAAGCAGCTTTCCTTCAAGCTCTTCGTATGCTGCCTTGGCATCAGCCGTATGATCCGTCTGATCATACTTCGTGATCATAAAGGGATCTTTTCCTGCTGCCTGTAAGTTTGCCAGCTTTTCCCTCTTGTTTTTCAGGATCTGGTTAAGATCCGGCTCCTGTGCTTCCCTGTTCTGATTATCCTTTGCCATTACTTGTCTGCTTTCTTTTTGGTCGTTTTTGCTGCACTCTTCTCTTCGGTCTTTTTTGCAGGGGCTTCTTCCGTCTTCTTGGTGGTCTTGGCACTCTTGGAGCCCTTGCCCGAAGCCTTTTCAACCTTGGTTATCTTGTATTTTATGGTCCCCGAAGGTGTCTCGACCTCTATAACTGCACCCTTCTTGGCACCTATGAGCTTGCGGCCGACAGGGGATTCGTTTGATATCTTGCCGTTAAGGCTGTCTACCTCCGTTGATCCGACGATCTTGTATACGACTTCTTCATTATATTCAACATCAAGAAGAGTTACTGTGCTTCCGAGGCCTACCGCATCCCTTGCAACATCTTCCTCAAGATATACCTCGGCATTTTTGAGGATGGACTCTATCTCTTCAATACGAAGCTCATTCTCACGCTGTTCTTCCTTTGCCGCATCGTATTCGGCATTCTCCGACAGATCTCCCTGCTCTCTGGCTTCCTTGATCTTCTGGGCTATCTGTGCCCTGACAACTTCCCTTCTCTCGTCTCTTTCCTCTTCAAGCTCGCGGAGCTTCTCGTAAGACATCAGGTTCTTTTTTTCTTCCATAATTGATCAATCCATCCCTTCTTGTCATCGGACCGGGAAATCAGGCTTTGGATCATCTGTAAAAAGCCTGTCCCGTGACATTAAACGCATTATATAACAAGCAATTCAAGCCGTCAATAAGACTTTAACCCGATATGAGCTCATCCATCAGATGCTTCAGATCATCGAGTGAAGACACTTCATTAAGCTTTCCCCGAAAGGCCGAAGAACCCGCATAGCCTTTTGTATACCAGGCTGCATGTTTTCGCATTTCCCTGGTCCCGATATACTCTCCCTTGCAGTCAATGAGCATCCGGGCATGACGCAGGATCATCTGCGCTACTTCCTCCTTTGACGGCCTTGTCCAGTCAAGGCCCCGGCTTCTTGCCTCAAGTTCAGCAAATATCCAGGGATTTCCCTGGGCCGCCCGGCCTATCATGACACCATCACATCCGGTCGTCTCGATCATGGACATGGCACTTTCATAAGAAGTAACATCCCCGTTTCCGATCACGGGGATACTGACAGCTTCTTTTACCTGCCTGATGATCTGCCAGTCAGCCTCGCCCGAATAATACTGCTGCCTTGTCCTTGCATGGACAGCTACGGCGGCCGCGCCGTTATCCTCGGCGATCTTTGCAAGCTCCGCCGCGTTTATATGATCATCGTCAAATCCCTTACGGATCTTGACCGTGACCGGTTTTTTCACAGATGAGGCCACTGCTTTTATGATGGATCCGGCCAGAGGAAGATTTCTCATGAGTGCACTTCCTTCCCCGTTGTTGACTACTTTGGGGACCGGGCAGCCCATATTTATATCCAGTATCGCAAAGGGCCTGTCCTCGATCCTTGCTGCCATATCTCCCATTATCTTCGGATCCGATCCGAACAGCTGTAAAGACACATGGCCTTCTGCGGGATCGATCCTCATCATCTCTTCGGTTGCCTTATTCCTGTAAAATATGGCCTTGGCACTTATCATCTCCATACAGGTAAGCCCCGCGCCCGCTTCATGGCACAACAAGCGAAATGGCAGGTCACTTACCCCTGCCATCGGTGCCAAGATCCATCTGTTCTTTAACGTAACATTACCTATTTTTAGCATATATCAAACGAAGCCCCTTAAGGGTCAGGTCCGGATCATACTCATCTATCATCTTTGTCTCGTTGCTGATAAGCCTTCCCAGACCTCCGGTCGCCACTACCTTCAGGTTCTTGTAGCCGGTCTCTTTTTTGACCTGTTTTATGATATATTCGGTCTGTCCGATCTGTCCGTACATAAGACCTGCCTGCATGGACCAGATGGTTTCATTTGCAAGTATCGAGGACGGCATTGCTATCTCGATCTCGGGAAGCTTGGCGGTCTCAAGCCACAGGGCCTGGGCACTGATCTTGACACCCGGAGCCGTGATCCCCACCGTAAAACGTCCGTCCTCCGTTACAAGATCGTAGGTCGTTGCAGTTCCGAAATCCAGCACAAGTATGGGGCCCCCGTGAAGCTCATAAGCCGCTACGGCATCCACTATCCTGTCCGGGCCGATCTCCCTGGGATTGGGTGTATCTATTTTGATCCCTGTCTTTACACCGGGTTCAACAACGAGAGGGGTTATGTTAAGATACTTTATTAGGCTTCCCACAAGTGCATGCATGACCACCGGAACAACGGAAACTATTATAGCTCCGTCGATATCTTCGATCCTTGCCCCGTTCCTTCCCGCAAGATCACACAGGATCATGCCGTACTCATCCGATGTTCTCGGAGTTTTGGTTATGAGCCTGAAGGTTTGCGTCAGTTCTTCCCCATCGTATATCCCACAGGTTATATTTGTGTTTCCCACATCGATCACAAGCAGCATTTTATTCTCCTTTCAATTCCATATCCTTACCCAGAATAAAGGTCCTGTAGAAGGTCTCCAGGCTTTCGAACAGATCCTGTCTGCGCTTTTTGACTTCTTTGACGAGAAGGCCCGCTCCTATCTCATCATAAAGGATATCCTCTTCATCGGAATCCGTCATCAGCATAAGGGACCCGTCATCATCAAATCCTATCAGGAAAGCACCCCCGACCTCTTCGGTAAAGAGTACGCATATTATATGAAGCTCCTCCTTTATGGCATCGGGGAGCTTTGCAAATTTTTCATTAAAATAGTACTTCTGCTCATAGGCATTGGCGCCGCACAGAATGACAGCCGAGGTATCCATCTTCTTTACCTTATCCTACAAACACACCGTAAATGCATATGGCCGTTACAAACACAAAGCCTGCAGACAGCACAACAAAAACGATCCCGTTCTTTGATCCGCGCTTGAAGCATTTATAACTGTTAAGTCCCAGTATGGTGGAGGCACACGCGAACATTATGGCATATAAGAGCGATGATGCTCCCGTGGTAAGGGATATTATACCGCAGATTATGATCACGGATGACAGTATAAGGTCTGTCAGGCTCACATAAAAGAATTCCGTTTTTGAAAGTGCCTTGATATAATCAAACAGTTCTGTATTCATATCACATTCATCCCAAAGTAGCCGCCATAACAGCCTTTATCGTATGCATACGGTTCTCGGCCTCGTCAAATACCACATCAGCATATTTTCTGAAGACCTCATCCGTTACTTCCATATCGGCGATACCGAACCTCTCTCCCATTTCCCTTCCTATAGTAGTCTTACGGTCATGGAAAGCCGGAAGGCAGTGGAGGAATATGGCATCGGCTTTTGCATGCTTCATCAGATCCATGGTCACCTTGTAGGGTGTCAGGTCACGTATACGCTCCTCCCAGACCTCATCGGGTTCTCCCATGGAAACCCACACATCCGTGTATACTATATCTGCATTCTCTACAGCTTTCACGGGATCCTCCTCAAATGATACAGATCCCCCCGAGATCCTTGCAAATTCCTCGCACTCTTTGACAAGCGGTGCATTGGGGAAATATTTCCTGGTCGATCCTGCCACGAAATGCATTCCCATCTTCGCACAGGCTATCATCAGGGAATTACCCATGTTATAACGGGCATCCCCCATATATACGAGCTTTCTTCCCTCGATGGTACCCAGGTGTTCCCTGATCGTAAGAAGGTCAGCCAGCATCTGTGTCGGATGATACTCGTTCGTGAGACCGTTCCAGACCGGAACATCGGCATATTTAGCCAGCTCCTCTACTATGGACTGGTCAAAGCCCCTGTATTCGATACCGTCGAACATCCTTGAAAGAACGCAGGCTGTGTCGGCTATGCTCTCTTTCTTACCTATCTGTGAGGCACCCGGATCCAGAAATGTTGTCCCCATTCCCATATCGTGGGCTGCTACCTCAAATGAGCACCGGGTCCTTGTACTTGTCTTTTCAAATATAAGAGCTATATTCTTTCCGGGATACTGCCTGTCAAAGATACCCTTTTTCTTCTTATCTTTAAGCTCGGCAGCAAGATCGAGGAATTCTTCGATCTCCTCCTTTGTAAAATCCTTCAGTGTCAGAAAATCTCTTCCTTTTAGGCTCATGTTCATCTTCCTTTCGCTTGTCTATAATCCACGTATGCGACGTTTCCCCGCATCTTTATAACAGTTACGACTTCTCCTTCATTTATGATGGCATTGGGCCTGTTGCTCCTTGCGGACCAGTTCCTTCCGCCTATCCTGACCACTCCCAGGCCCGCCGCGTTATCAATCCTGCTTGTAACTACGGCATCGCAGCCTTCCATATCCATAAGCATGCCCTCACGGCGGGCCCTCATGATATATTTCATTCCAACAGGCCGGACCAGGACCAGCATAATGGCGGTAACAGCTATGGCTGCCAGTATCTGCCAGACATCGGCAAGCCCGAACAGGCAGGCGACAAGACCTGCCAGTGAGCCTGCGGCCCCGCTGGCTCCTATCAGTTCGATCCTGATAAATTCAATGACCAGGCATATTATCAGTATGATCAGCCATATCATAGGTGTCATATTCTTATCCACCCCGGCAGGGTCCTCTCCTGCGTATCCTCATCAACCATATATCTTGCCGGATAGACAGTTATGTGATCGCTATTCTCATTTAGTATAGCCGCCCACTGGCTGAATGTCGAATTGGCTATTATGTTGGCCTTGCATTTTGTCATGAGCTGCATATCCCTGAAACTGTCGCTCCCGCTGTTTATATCCACGATAGTCTTCTTATCGAGCCACGAAAAAGTTTCCCTTACATAATCGGCATCCTCTGAAAAGATATAGAACCTGGGATCGTCAAAATGGTCCCTTATCACCGAAACCGCAGCCTGATAGTAATCCATTCCCAGGCAGAGGAACTTTCCGGAATAGGTAGGGGACAGATAATCCCCCCTCCTTACATGGACCGATACGGACTGACATCCTTCCATCTGTACGGCAAGGTCTGCATTCTGACCTGTCATTTCAGGAAATACAAGTTCCCTCTTAAGTGCACTTATGCGATGCCTGTAAAATTCCTCTTCTATAAAAAAACCGAAAATGTAGCAGTTTCTGCCGGTATCGATATTGCGGATCATATCCTCGCTTATCCTGCCTTCGAAACTGTCAAGGCTTACTCCACACTTATCGCATTTTCCCCATTCTCTCAGCTTCCTGTTGACCGGACCCAGAAGGAAACGAATGGGTCTTGCAAGAGACCCCTTCACAAGCGTGGGGATTTGACCGGATACCGAGTATATCTCTTGCCAGCTGGCCTCATCAAGCGAAAAAGCAGATCCCGGAACATTTTCAAATATCCTCTTGAGCTCAAAACCGTGATGTTCATCCATCGTGTAGAACCAGGTCACATCCGCCTTGACCTCTGTATCGGGATATATCTGCCGAAGCATGCTGTAGAGGTTATATTGGAACATCTGGTTTCCGAGCCCGGATGTAAATCGAACGATGATCAATCTTACCCTTTCCCCCCGCAGGATCTAATTATGTCACATATCCTGTCAACATCATTTATGTTCAAATCTGCACTCATAGGAAGCGTAAGTACTCTTTCTGCTATATGCCTTGCAACCGGTGTACGGCTGCTGTCATATTCTCCCCTGTAACAGTCAAAATCGCTTGTAAGGGGATAGAAATACTTCCTTACATATATATCATTCTCCTTCAGGACATCGACGATCTTCTGCCTGTCCTGCCCGAAGTCATCCTCCACCACTATGGGAAAGTAGGCATAATTCTGTTTAACATCAGCCTGTGCCTGTAATACGCCAAGCCCTTTTATACCTGACAGGTCAGCCCGGTACCGCTCAAACACATGCCTCCTTTTTTCTATCTCTTCATCTATATGGCGAAGGTTGCACAGTCCCATTACGGCGCAGAACTCGTTCATCTTGGCATTGGCCCCAATACCGTCAACGGTCTCTTCATCTCTTATCCCGAAATCCTTGAGCATCCACAGCCTGTCCATAAGAGCATCATCATCGGTTGCCACGCAGCCCCCCTCTATGGTATGGAAGACCTTGGTGGCATGGAAGCTGAACATAGAAGCGTCTCCATAGGAACCTATGCCCCTGTCCTTATATCTGACACCGAATGCATGGGCAGCATCATATATGACCTTAAGACCGTGATCCTTTGCGATCCTGTCTATTGACTCCACATCACATACGGACCCGTACACGTGGACCGGAACTATGGCGCATGTATCCGGTGTGATCAGGTCCTCGATCTTAGAGGCATCCATTGTATAGTGGTCACTCTCGATGTCACAGAAGACAGGCTTCAGTCCGTTCCTTACAATAGCATGTGTTGTTGATGCGAATGTAAAGGGAGTCGTGATCACCTCGCCCTTCAGTCCCATTGCCTGAAGTGTCATCTCAAGACCCATGTGCCCGTTCACAAAGAGGGAAACATTTTCAACCTTCAGATATTTACAGAGCTGCTTTGCCAGTTCTTCATGGTTGGCTCCCATATTGGTAAGCCAGCGGCTCTCCCACAGGGGCCTTAAGGCCTCCATATATTCCTCAAAATCAGGCATTGATGATCTTGTTACGTTTATCCTCATATCATTCCTCACGCACCGGATGGCGTCTTTGCAACGATGTATCTGCCATAATTAAATAACGCATTTGTATAACATGTGTTATAGCTGTTTGATCCCGATTTTATACAGGATGTAGCTTATAGAGAAAATAAAGATATTTGACCTTTTATCCCCCAAAACAACATGTGTTATTCCATAATCATACATCTCTGACAGGAATTTCCTGCTCTTTTTCCCCGGTGAGGTCAGAAACATCCTGAGAGCCAGTCCGAAATCTGCCAGGCATCTCTTCTTTGAGTACTCTCCAAGGGGTCTGTACTGCTCAATCCATCTCATAAGTGTTTTTGAGAGTCTGCAGTCTTCTATGGCTATATCTCGCTTGATGGCTATGGAATTCCAGTTGGTCCCACCCTTTTTCCTGACATAGCGCCATACCGACATCTGCTCATCCATCCGGTATATCTTCCCCTGCATCAGAAGGAAGAGGAGTATGACCGCATCATCGGTAAAATCACTGGCCCGGTAGAGGATCGTATAATCATACTTTTCATCCCTGTATATATTGCGGCTTACGACCGTTGCATAATGACCCGGCCATTTTCCGCTGTAGCAGAAATCCTCATAAGTAAAGTCACCGGTCCAGTCATAAAGGCTGCCGATCTTTACCACCTCCGGATCGGTGATCTTCTCATCCTCCTCATCGACCATGTACATGGAATGTGTGCACGCCGCATATTCGGGATGGCTCTCGAGGAAGTCCACCTGTCTCTGAAGCTTGCCGGTATCGGTCCAGTAGTCATCTCCTTCAAGGTAGGCGAGATACTCACCCGTGCATCTTTTAGTTGTTTCATATACATTCAGCGTAGGTCTGCCGCCCGTGTTCTCCTTCCGGATAAAGAGCCGTATCTGTCTGTCACCGGGACCTTTTGCCTCATGTTCGGGATATTCCGCAGCTATCCTTCTTAAGATATCTGCCGTACCGTCCGTAGAGCAGTCATCTCCTATGACCACTTCGTATGCAAAGTCCGTTTCCTGGGCCAGAACACTTCTTAAAGCCTTTTCTGCATACTTCTTATGATTGTATGTTATAAGTATAACGCTGACCTTATAATCCATTAACCGTTTTCTTCCCGAAACTTCTCGGTATGATCGATTATCTTCCGGTCTCCGACCTTGAAGATCATACTGCAGTTTCTTATGGTAGTTAACCTGTGCGCGATGATTATGAGCGTCTTTCTGCCCCGCAGGCTGTCTATCGCTTCCATGACTGCCGATTCTGTCTCGGAATCGAGTGCGGCCGTTGCCTCATCAAGGACAAGTATCTGCGGATCGCCATACAAAGCCCTGGCTATACCTATCCTCTGACGCTGGCCTCCGGACAGACGGACACCCCTTTCACCTACCGGAGTATCAAGTCCTTCGGGCAGGGATCTTACAAATTCATCCAGCTGGGCCTCTGCGAGAGCCTTCCAGACCTTATCCTCATCTATATCCTCTTCTTCTATACCGAATGCAACGTTACACCGTATGGACTCATCCGCAAGAAAGATGGCCTGTGGTATGTATGCCAGCTTCTTTGCCCATGCCAGCGGATGTTCATGCACATTCATGTCCCCGTACATGACCCTTCCTTCTGTGGGGGTCAGTATACCAAGTATGATATCCGCAATGGTCGATTTACCTGCCCCCGAGGGACCTATGAGGCCGACCGATGCACCTTCGGGGATCGTAAAGGACACATCTTCCAGCACATCACGGTCAGTATTGGGATATCGATAGGTAACATTCTCTATTCTTATTGAATCTGCACTTGCGGGCAGTGTATCGTCTCCTGACGGCATCTGGCCCAGCATGTCCTCCGTATCCTTGATATCCCGGTAGATAAGATCGGCCGAAGGTTTCAGGAAGACTATGAGATTAAGGTAGTTATCTACTTTTCCGACCGAAGGCAGGAGCTTGAATGCTGCCATGGCAAAGGCTGCCAGCTGTGGGATCATATCCGCAAGATCCTGACCCCTGTACAGTTTTATGACAAGGACCATGAGAATGGCCCCGATACATACGGTTTCTATCAGATATGCCGGTATCTGCCCCAGTATCTCATTATTTCTTACCGCTGTGTACTTCTTTGCCCCGCGCTTTGTGAATTCATTTACGAAATATTCCTCCCGGTGGAGTATCTTGATATCCTTTACGGCACCGAGAGCCTGATTGATGGCCTGATGCATCTTGCCGTCATTGAACTGTGATATCTTGCCATTTTTCTTTGTCTTTCCGTGGAAGATCAGGAGATAAAGTCCCGAGAAGACCAGGAGTATGGCTACCACGGACAGAGTTATCATCCAGTCGACCACAAGCAGATAGATGCACAGGAGTGCAGATACCATGATCTCCGAGAAGATCGAGAATATTGTCAGGAGCATCTGGAAGAACCGCTCCGAATCAAGCATTATGGACCTTATCATCTCTGCGGAATTCTTATCCAGGTGGTAAGTATAGGGTTTCTTCAGATAACAGTCTATGAGCCTTCCCGACAGGCCCAGCTGATTATTATATATGAAGGTATATTTTATATAGCTCATCACCGTAAGGTATATGTTCTTGAAAACATATACAAATATGAGGGCAATGACCATATAGAGGAAAAAGCTGTTCTGTGTCGTCGCACCGGTAATACCCCTGAACCGGTTAAGTACCCTGCTCTTTTCTATGGAAGAAGGATTACTTATGAGCGATACCAGTTCGGTTATAAGGGACACTCCCACAAGTTCAAGGACAGCACCGATAAAAAGGCCAAGGCACAAAAATACCGATCCCACCTTCTGTCTTTTGTTGAATATATAGTTTATCTTAGTAAATAATGACATCTTATCCTATTTTATTTAAGCACGTTTCAGGAAATACCGGTCCCACAGATAAGGGTACAGGGACTTAAAAGCCTCCTCGCCCATGGCAAATGTCGCCGAGGGGTCATTTATGACCTTCATGACCTTTGATCTGACATCGACAGGATCGATAAGATCGCAGTCCTTAAATGACTTATCGTTTACCGTATCTGTAAAATATTTCTTTAGCGGCCCCTGCATCCATTCGACAATGGGTGTGTTGAAGCCGATCTTGGTCCGTCTGTAGGCAACCTTTTGGGGCATGTAGCAGGCCATGGCGTCTCTTATCACCGACTTGGAATATCCGCCGTGCAGCCTTGAGGTCCAGGGGAGGCTCATACCGAAGGCCACCATCCTGTGATCCATAAAGGGCATCCTTATCTCAACACCGTTAGCCATGGAATATCTGTCGTAGTTGCGAAGAAGTGTGGGCAGTATGGTCTCATGGCTTGAAACATAGAGGGTCCTGCCCAGGGTATCCATCTTCCCGTACCTGGGGTCCGAAGCGGCTCTTACCCGCTTATAAGGCTGCCTTTTCGCATTCTTTATATCTGAAAGCTTCCTTTTTAGCTCATCCAGCCTTACTCCGAAGGCCGTCGGGCTCTTCATGGCCATGTTGGACCCGTCCTTGGGGAAGCTCTCCACATATGCCGTGATGACTGTGTCTTTTTCTTCTTTTGTCTTAGCATCTGCAAGGGCTTTTACAAAATCAAAAGTATAACCGCCGAACAGCTCATCCGCACCATGTCCGTCTATGGTCACGATGGTCCCGTGCTCACGGAGTGCCCCGTACAAGAGCATCATGGGAATCGGGCTGGTAAGATACACATCTTCCTGCAGATAAACGTAATCGCCCAGCCTGTCTATGGACTTTACGGGATCTATGTTTATAAAAGTCGACTGTATACCCAGATGATCCGTTACCATACGGGCATACTCGCTTTCATCAAGGGTGGTGCCCGGAAAAGTCGCAACAAAGGCATGCTGCCAGTCCCTGTTCATCCTCCTGTCAGAGTCTTTTGCCGCCAGATGAGACATGGCACATATGGTCGCAGATGAATCAAGGCCACCGCTCAGGGCTGTTCCGATGGTAACATCTGCACGCATGCGAATCTTGCAGGCATCTAAAAACATCTCCCGGCACATCTCCACCTGGTCTTCATAGGAGGCCGGAAGATCCATCAGATGGTCAAGCGTATTCCAGTATCTCTTTATCGAAAGCCTTTTATCAAAGCGGGCAGAACAGCCCGCGGGAAATCTGTATATCCCTTCGATCACACACTCTTCGGTACTTTCGTAATAAACTATCCTGTCGGGATCACAGACTATGGACCTGTTGGCCCGCACATCCTTCATCAGAGGAGTAAGGGCCTTCATCTCTGATGCAAATGCTATGGCCGACCGGTCATCATTTAAAAAGGTATAGTACAGGGGCTTTACACCGAAGCGGTCCCTGGCCATGAAAAGGGTCCTCTCCCTGTCATCCCAGATGGCAAAAGCCCACATGCCGTTGAACATGTTCAGGCAGTCTTCCCTGTATCTGTCATAGGCAGCCAGTATCACCTCGGAATCACAGTCACTCCTGAAGGTATATCCCTGTGCCTCAAGGTCCTCCCTTAACTCGGGAAAGTTATATATCTCGCCGTTATATACCATCATGTACCGGCCATCGGCATAGGGCATGGGCTGGATCCCCTTTTCCGAAAGATCAAAGATAGCCAGCCGCCTGTGGCCCAGCGTTACCCCTTCTTTCTGCCATACGGATCCGGCATCCGGACCCCTGTGGGTCATCCTGTCCGTGCACTTTACAGCCAGGTCACGGTCTATTATTTTGTTTACTACGCCGAATATTCCACACATCTGACTATATGATCATTTCCCCGATAACTTTTCTTTGATCCGGTACATAAGTATCTTTATCATCCTTGCCGCTGATATGGCCCGGTACTCATACAGGTACCTTACAGCCTCAGGCTCCCTTGCAGGCGGCATATCGCTTATCCTTGTGTCATACAGATGAAGGTCATTGCCTTCTATGTCATATACCACATTTGCTTCTGCCGGTCTCATCTGTCTGGCATAGCTTCTGATCCTTTTACAGGGAAGAAGCTGTGATGTAAGCACATACCGTGCGCCTTTGTCGTCTCCGCCTGCAGGTAAGGCTCCTATAAGCTCATCCTTTGCCCGGTACCCGTAAAGATCCACCAACAAAGGTTCCGCTTTGTCACCCTCACCTCCGGGATCAAGTCTGCCTAAGCATATCTTCCCGGAGACCATCTTCCCTATGGGTTCGAAAAAAGCATCATATACAGCACCGGACTGATCGGGTGCAGAGAAGATGTAGTCACGACCTTCTGTGAAACCACTGAGAGGAACCTGCAGATCTGAGTCTGATTTGCACGCATGTGTTCCTACATCGCCGAAATTCGTTGTAAGGCTCATCCTGGGATACAGGCTGTATCTGCCTGTCTCTATGAGGTAGGCTATATAGTACTTGAGCCATGATCTCTCCGACCATCCCCTGACGTTGGCAGGGATGAGCGGGCTGTCAAGCTTCCTGTCGGGATCCGCGTCATACCATTTGCGAAAGCCCTGCCACTGCTTCCTTGTATATGCCTGCCCCCAAGAAGATGCGAGCTGGAGATAATAGTTGTCATATCCGTCATCCATGGCGCAGAAACCTTCGCGCTTGTGTACATTAAAGAGATGATCATATAAAGAAACAGTCCCTATCCTGTCATCATTCTCGGCAAAAGTAAGAGCTTTGCAGGCATATTGATAAAAGCCGGGGGCTGCGAACAGATCATCCTCAAGGACTATGATGGATCCGTATTCCTCAGTAAGATCCCCGCATGATAGCACATGGTTTCGAAGTCCCATCCGCTCACTGCGCTTTATCACCCTCTTGCTGCCATGGGTGAAGACAAATGCATCCGCCAGATCCGTTACACTGTCTGAATCGCTCTTATCTATGCTGATGACGAGTTCGGGCGCGATACCCGGCGGATAATAAGCATTTTCTATGGATCTTAAAAGACGCCCCAGCGGCTCCGCCCTGTTATATGCAATTACTACTATGGCGGGTGTTATCATTCTTTTATCCCCTGCTATATGAACCTCAACCCATTTAAGGCTGCCTTCGCTTATCACATTCTTTGAACCTCAGCCCATTTAAGACTGCCTTAGGCCGGGCCAAGGCTCCTTATCAGGTTTTCATGCAAAACCTGACACATTCCTTATACGGATACGAATAATGATTATACAATAAAGCAGCTCCCTTATCAAGAAACGCCCCTCTCATGGAAAGGGGCGTTCCTTCGATCATCACTTGTATTTTTCTCAGGCTTTGCCGTCTGATCCGAGCACATTGACGATCTTGTGTGCGACCATGTCCTTAACTGCCTGACGGGCGGGCTTTAAGTACTGTCTGGGATCGAAGTGATCGGGATGCTCAGCGAAGTACTTCCTGATGGTACCTGTCATGGCAAGACGGATATCTGAATCGATATTGATCTTACATACTGCAAGCTTTGCTGCCTTACGGAGCTGCTCCTCGGGGATACCTACCGCATCGGGCATGTTACCGCCGTACTGGTTGACCATCTTGACGAATTCCTGGGGAACCGATGATGAACCGTGGAGAACGATGGGGAAGCCGGGAAGTCTCTTGATGCACTCCTCAAGGACATCGAAACGGAGGGGAGGCGGAACAAGGATGCCGTCCGCATTCCTCGTGCACTGTTCAGCCGTAAACTTGTAAGCACCATGGCTGGTTCCGATGGCGATGGCAAGTGAATCACAGCCTGTCTTGTCAACAAACTCCTCAACCTCTTCAGGACGTGTGTAGCTTTCCTTACCCGCTTCAACAACGACCTCATCCTCGATACCTGCAAGGGTTCCGAGCTCAGCCTCAACAACTACGCCGTTTGCATGAGCATACTCTACAACCTGCTTGGTAAGAGCGATGTTGTCCTCAAATGACTTTGAAGAAGCATCGATCATGACGGATGTGAAACCGCCGTCGATACATGACTTACAAAGCTCGAATGTATCACCGTGATCAAGATGAAGAGCTATGGGGATCTCGGGATTCTCCTCAACAGCAGCTTCCACCAGCTTTACAAGATATGTATGGTTGGCATAAGCACGTGCTCCCTTGGAAACCTGAAGGATAACAGGGCTCTTGAGCTCGCCTGCTGCCTCTGTGATACCCTGAACGATCTCCATGTTGTTTACATTGAAAGCTCCGACTGCATAACCGCCGTCATATGCCTTCTTGAACATTTCAGTTGTGGTAACTAATGACATGATATTTCTCCCTTTCTTTATTTTTTCAAAATGATCCGACTGTGTCGGAAAACACCGCAAGAATTATAGCATGTAAAAGAGCCGACTACAATAGCGCTTTCATCTCTTCGCACATTTTAAGGCTTGTATCGAGCACCTTCAAAGATCCCTGATCCTGCTTTGCAAACCTGTATATGAAGCAGGGCTTCGGACCCGGTATCAGCCTGACTTTCCCTTTGAAGCCGGCTATAAAAGGGCCTACCTTTTCGGGATCATATCCCGCATCAGACGGCACATAGAACTCTATCCCGGTCCCGGTCTGTTTGATCTTGGTAACAAAGACAGTTCTTGCATCGGTCCGCAGACAGGCCACCTTAAGCAGGTTTTCAACGGATGCCGGGATGGTCCCGAACCTGTCGGTAAGCTCGTCGGCCATATCATCGGCCTCCTCTTTTGACGAGATGCAGGATATGCGCTTGTATATATCGATCTTCTGGTTTTCACCCGTGATGTAAGAATCGGGGATGAAGGCATCAACATCGAGCTCGACCGCAACATCGATGTCTTCTTCAACCTCCTCGCCCTTTTGTCTCTTTACGGCTTCGCTGAGCAGCTTGCAGTACATGTCGTAGCCTACCGCGTTCATATGTCCCGACTGTCTCTCTCCGAGGAGATTGCCGGCTCCCCTTATCTCCAGATCCTGCATGGCTATCTTGAAGCCGCTCCCCAGTTCCGTAAAGTCCCTTATGGCCTGAAGCCTCTTCTCGGCCGTCTCGCGAAGGACCTTGTTGCGCCGGTACATAAGGAAGGCATAGGCCGTCCTGTTGGATCTGCCTACTCTTCCCCGCAGCTGGTAAAGCTGTGCCAGTCCCATCCGGTCGGCATCATGTATGATCATGGTATTTACGTTTGGAATGTCAAGGCCGGTCTCTATGATAGTGGTCGCGACCAGGACATCTATATCACCGGAGACAAAATCATACATTATACTTTCAAGCTCTGTCTCCTTCATCTGCCCGTGGGCATATGATATCCTGGCTTCAGGCAAAAGCCTTGACAGTTCCGCGGTCATGTCGGCAATGGACTGGACCCTGTTGTAAACGTAGAATATCTGCCCTCCCCTTGCCAGTTCGCGGCTTATGGCTTCCCTTACCATCTCCTCGTTGTATTCCATGACAAAGGTCTGTATGGGTACACGGTCCTGGGGTGCTTCCTCAAGCACGCTCATGTCCCTTATGCCTATAAGGCTCATATGAAGCGTTCTGGGTATGGGGGTGGCCGTAAGTGTCAGGACATCCACGCTCTCCTTCAGCTTCTTGATCTTTTCCTTGTGAGATACTCCGAAACGCTGCTCCTCGTCGATTATAAGGAGCCCCAGGTCCTTGAAGGAAACATCTTTTGACAGGACCCGGTGGGTACCTATCACGATATCGACCATTCCGTTTGCCAGATCCTTTACCGTCTGCCTGATCTGAGCTGTGGTCCTGAACCTGCACAGAAGATCCACCCTTACCGGATAGTCCTTCATCCTCTCTATAAAGGTCGTATAGTGCTGCTGGGCCAGTATTGTCGTGGGCACCAGATAGACGACCTGTTTTCCCTCCTGTACGGCCTTGAAAGCCGCCCTTATCGCGATCTCCGTCTTACCGTATCCCACGTCTCCGCAGATCAGTCTGTCCATGATCCTGTCGGATTCCATGTCACGCTTGGTATCTTCTATTGCGGTGATCTGATCCTCGGTCTCCTCGAAGGGGAAGAGTTCCTCGAATTCCGTCTGCCATACCGTATCCGGTCCGTATTCGTATCCCTTCCTTGATGAGCGGGCCGCATACAGGTCTACCAGGTCCTTTGCTATGACATCGACCGCTTCCCTTACCCTGGACTTGGTCTTTGACCACTCGCGGCTTCCCAGCTTGTTGAGTTTCGGGGCATGTGAGTCCTTTGATGCGTATTTCTGGATCGTATCAAGGGCTGTAGCCGGTATATAAAGGTTGCCGCCGTCCCTGTAGGCGATCTTCATGTAGTCCTTGGTGACGTTATCAACGCTCACCTGTTCTATCCCCTGATATATGCCCAGACCGTGGCTCTCGTGAACCACATAATCACCGGCCATAAGCTCGGTAAAGCTGGATATGCGGTCCCCCTTGTATTTGGACCTGTGACGCTTCTTCTTTCGCTGACGCTGGGTGAATATGTCTGCCTCGGATATGACCGAGAATTTTATAAGAGGATATTCAAATCCCCTTGAAAGATTCCCGTATGTCACCATGACTTCCCTGGGCGCAGGCTCCCTTTCGGCATTCTCGGTATAAAAGGCTGTGATGTCGTTTTCCCGAAGGTCCTCGGCCAGTCTGGCAGCTCTCTTTCTTGAAGCGGACAGAAGGATCACCCTGTATCCGTTCTTCTTGAGCCTTCTAAGGTCTGAAACCAGGCCCTCGAAGCTGTTGTTGTAGGAGTTAACCGCCTTGGCTATGATGCCCAGGCTCTCCCTTACCGGTATGGTCTGCGCAGGCATTGCAAGTGTTGACATGGCAAGGCATCTGCTGTTTACAAATTCCGCGAACACTTCCTCCTGCGTATATATGAGCTTTGTCTGTGTCGGAAGGGCGTATCCTTTGGCAAGCCGCATCTGCATGCTCTGGGTAAACTCCTCCTGCACGCTTTGGGCTCTTTCTTTCAATCTTGCGGGTTCGTCCAGAAAATACAGGCAGGACCTTTGTGAAACATATCCGGCAAGACTCTGTGTCTGCCCGTAAAAGTATTCCACAAAGCTGTCCAGGTTGACGCCGCACCTTCCGGAGATCTCGATCTCTTCCTCAAGATCGGTTGCTATCCTGTAGGCCCTTGCTCCTTCCTCGGTATTAAAGGTCTTCCTGAAGGCCTCCCTGACACTTTCGGCCTCTTTCTTTATCTTTTCCATCCCTTCCAGCAGCCGGTCCTGTGAAAGGACATTCTCGGATGCGGGGAATACGGCAACTGTAGATACTTTCTCAAGGGATCTCTGGGTCAGCACATCAAAGGTACGTATCGAATCAACGGTATCCCCCCACAGTTCTATCCTGACCGGGTTGTCATCGGTCAGGGGGTATATATCAACAATGCCTCCCCGTATGCAGAACTGGCCCTTGCCTTCAATCTGGTAGTTCCTTACGTATCCGGCATTTACAAGGTCTTCCGCCAGTTCCGCCTCGGATACCTCCTGGCCTTCATCTATGTATATGACCGCGTCCTCAATGGACGACATGGGGGCCAGACGGGACATGAAGGCATCTACTGTCGTGATAACCGTGCATCTTTCTTTTTCGGCAAGGGCACGTATCAGGCGCATCCTCTGCTCGGTTATGACGTTTCCGGCCAGATCCGCCTGGTAGAAGATCAGATCCTTTGCGGGAAAAAGATACAGGTTCGGCTCATAGAACCTCATGTCTTCATACATTTCCCGTGCTTTTGTCTCACTAAAAGTAACGATGATTTTGATATCAAAATCATCGCTTAATGTACTTACCATATGAAGCTTCTGCGGATCCACACATCCGTTTACCGAGACCACACCGTCTGCCTTCTTAAGGAGCCGGCGCAGGGTCTCATATTCCGCAGGCTGCGATGCCGGAGCATCAAACGCTTTCATCTTTTTCCGCCTTTGATCTGTTGTATATGTTCATGGCCGCATCGACACCGTCAGTGATGATCATCTTCACGCAATCGGCAGCATCGGAAAATGCTATATCCATTATCACCTGCTCTTTATCGGAAAAGGGGGCCAGAACATGATCGGCAAGATCCTGGCCTGCCGCCTTGTCTCCCACTCCTATCCTTACCCGCATGAACTCATCCGTAGACAGGTTTGCGATGATGTTCTTAAGGCCGTTATGGCCGCCTGCGCTTCCCGACCTTCTGACCCTTATCTTCCCGGTCGGAAGGTTCACATCATCACAAATGACTATAAGCTCCGTGCTTATATCGATCTTGTAATAGGACACAAGTTCCCTTATGCTCTCACCGCTTAAGTTCATGAAGGTCTGCGGCATTGCCAGGAGTACTTTATTGCCCTCTATAAGGCCCATCCCGCAGACAGCCTTGTGTTTTATATAATCCGTTGCTATCTCAAACCTTTCGGCAAGAAGCTGCGTTACTTCAAACCCGACATTATGACGGGTTCCGGCATACTTTGCGGTTGGGTTTCCCAGACCTGCTATTATATACATCTCATCCTACCGAAGAGCTGTTAAGATATGCTTCCTGCGCAGGGGTCAGCACATCTATCTTCTTACCGAGGAATGCCAGCTTCCTTGTTGCAACATCCCTGTCTACATCTTCGGGAACATCTATGATCATCTTATCAAAAGTCCCTTCATGCTCTATGAGATACTTTGCGGAAAGCGCCTGTATGGCAAAGGACATATCCATGATCTCTGCCGGATGTCCGTCGCCGCAGGCAAGGTTTACCAGCCTTCCCTCTCCGAGGACGTTGATCAGCTGGCCCGAAGGGAGCACATATCCCATTATGTTGTCTCTCATCTGCCTTGTCTCGACCGCTATCTCGCGAAGACGGGCCATATCTATCTCACAGTCAAAATGTCCAGCATTGCAGAGGATGGCTCCGTCCTTCATGACCGCAAAGTCTTCCTCGTCGATGACCTTTTCGCATCCCGTGACCGTTACGAAGAAATCACCTAACTTTGCGGCATCATTCATGGGCATCACATCAAAACCGTCCATCACGGCCTCTATTGCCTTGACCGGATCGATCTCCGTGACTATGACCCTGGCTCCAAGACCTTTTGCCCTCATTGCCACGCCTTTTCCGCACCAGCCGTACCCGGCTACGACAACGATCTTGCCGGCAACTATCAGATTGGTCGTGCGGTTGATACCGTCCCAGACGGACTGGCCAGTACCGTACCTGTTATCAAAGAAATGCTTGCACTGGGCATTGTTGACCAGCACCATGGGGAACTTAAGCTCTCCGGCCCTGTCCATGGCCATAAGACGGAGGATGCCCGTGGTCGTCTCCTCGCATCCGCCTATGATACCGGGTATGAGCTCGGGCATCTCGGTGTGTATCATATGTATAAGATCACCGCCATCATCGATGATTATGTTGGGTCCCGGGGAAAGGACCGCGCGTATATGGCTCTCATATTCTTCCGGTGTGGTCCCATGCCATGCGTGAACCTCGATACCGGCCTTAACAAGGGCTGCAGCCACATCATCCTGCGTTGAAAGGGGATTGGAACCCGTTACGAACATCTGCGCACCGCCTGCTGCAAGTACCTTGCACAGGTATGCCGTCTTGGCTTCAAGGTGCACCGACAGGGCTATCTTTTTCCCTTCAAAAGGCCTTGTCTTTGTAAATTCCTCCTCAAGGGTGCGAAGCAGGTCACAGTTCCTCTTAACCCATTCAATCTTCTTCTCTCCGGAAGGAGCCAGTTTAACATCCTTTATCTCACTTGCCATTTTATCTCTCCTTTTCCCTGTATTCAGCGATGGCCGCCTGTATCCTGTCATTGGGATCCAGAAGGTCGCTGAGTGAAATGTCATGATTGAGTGTATCTATGATATATGCTATGTATTTGCTCATGTCGCAGTTGATGTAATAATCGCGCTTAAGAAGCTCGGGCGTCTGGTATATGAGATTTGTTGTAAGAAGCCTGTCAAAGAGGCCCTGTTCATAAGCCTCGTCGAAGCATCCCATACCGTTCGTGAAGAGGCCGAAGGTAGAGGCTATGAAGATCCTGCCCGCATTCCTCTTCTTGAGCTGCCTGGCCACATCTATCACAGTCTCGCCCGATGAGATCATGTCGTCGACCACTATGATATCCTTGCCCTCAACGCTCGATCCGAGGAACTCGTGGCTGACTATGGGGTTGCGTCCTTCGACCACCCTTGTGTAGTCCCTTCTCTTATAAAACATTCCCATATCAAGCCCCAGGACGTTTGCCATGTAGATGGCACGGCTCATCCCGCCTTCATCGGGGCTGACGACCATCATGTGGTCCGAATCAAGCGAAAGATCATCGACGTTCTTCAGCAGTCCCTTTATGAACTGGTATGTGGGCTGTATGGTCTCAAATCCGTTAAGAGGGATGGCATTCTGCACTCTTGCATCATGGGCATCGAAGGTGATGATATTGTCAACACCCATCCTTACAAGCTCCTGGAGGGCTATGGCACAGTCAAGCGATTCCCTTGTGGTCCTCTTGTGCTGGCGGGATTCATACAGGAAGGGCATTATTACCGTTATCCTTCTTGCCTTGCCTCCGACGGCAGCTATTATTCTCTTAAGATCCTGGTAATGATCATCCGGTGACATGTGGTTTTGAATACCGCATAAAGAATAGGTCAGACTGTAGTTGTTGACATCAACTATCAGATAGAGATCGGTCCCTCTGACCGATTCATTGATTATACCCTTTGCCTCGCCTGTGCCGAACCTTGCTATCCTGGCATCGAGTATGTAGGAATCCCTCTGATAACCGGCAAAAGCAAGTGAAGCCTTGTGCTCGTTCTCCCTCTCGGTACGCCACTTGACCAGGTATCTGTCTACCTTTTCCCCCAGCTCCCTGCATCCCTCGAGGGGTATCATCCTAAGGGATCCCACGGGTATGGTCTCGAGATTTCTTTTTTCCTCACGCTGGCTGTTCATGAAAACTCCTTCCTAAAGAGAAGCCTGTCTCTTTCTTAGCCTTAAACGTATATCCTCGATATCCGGTTTAAGTACCTTATAACTTCCCAGTATCCTTGAGATACTGCGCTCCGTATATCTTTCCCCCAGTTCTCCAAATGAAAGGTTGGTTGAAATGATGGTGGATCTTCTCCTGATATCCCGCTCATTCAGTATGTCGAACAGTCTTGCAACGGCAAAACTGCTGATGCTCTCGGTTCCCAGATCGTCTATGATCAGCAGATCGCACGAAAACAGATCCTTCTGTGCACTCGCAAAACCATCATCATCATAGTTGTAAAGTCCACGTGAAAGTGTATCAAACATCCTTATTGCTGTAAAGTATATGACGGAATGTCCCTTATCAAGAAGTGCCTTTGCCATGCAGTTTGTCAGAAATGTCTTTCCCACGCCGACGCTGCCGACGAGCAGGATATTTTCGTATCTATCATCAAAATCATCGGTAAATTCCCTGCATTTACCGATGATCTCCTTCATCTGCTCACATTCGCTGTCCGTATATATATCATACCTTACGGTATCAAAGTTCTCGCGCTCGAGTATGTCCCCTATATTGGACTGGTCGTAAAGATGCCGCAGTATCCTCTGCCTTAAGCAGTGGCATCTTTTAGTCCCTCCTATATATCCCGTGTCCTTACAGTCGGGACATTCATAGTGCTCCTCCAGGAAATCCCTGCTAAATCCGTTTGCCTTAAGGAGATCTTCCTGCTCCTTTACAAGACCGGCTATCCTTTCTTTCATGACCGATACTGCCTTTTCATCTCCGTCGATGGCCTTTGCGGCACATTCCATGGCGGTATCGGTTATGGCGTCCTCTATCGGCCTGTACTGCGGGATGGCCTCTCTGACCTTTTCGAGCGCCTGCCTGGCATTATCCCGGGCACGTCGGCGTTTATCCTCGTATTCCCGCATTATACGGTCATATTCTTCATGTGTAAGTGACATATATGCTCCCGCTGTCAGTTTTCTTTTGGTATTATCTCCTGCATAAGGGAATCGTAGTCATATTCCCTTTCCGTAAAGTTATGTATCTTGGCGGATGCGGCCTTTTTGCCTGCAGCGGCTTTCTTACCCGGGCCACCCGTGGGGCTTGTTGCATTTTTCAGCCTGTATTCTTCTTCAGCCGCAAGGATATCACTCTTTTTCCTTACACCCGCATCATGCCATTTCTTCAGTATGCCGTTGGTGTATCTGAAATTGGGCTTGCCGGTGGCAAGAACTGCCCTGTTGCAGGCCTCGCCGATGACATCCATTCCGTATCCGTATCTTCCCGTCCATCTCCTGACAAAAGCAATCTCTGTCTCTACAGGCTGGTGATCTGCAGGAAATCCCAGTGCCTCAAGGACCGCCTTCATCTCCCTTGGTACATGTCCCGTAAGCTTTTTGGCCCCGGCAAGGTTTGTTACCCCTGCTTCCTTCCAGGATACGGCCTCCGCTTCGATGAGCCGCATTGACTTTTTATTGTTGTTTATGCAGTACTCGAGCAGATATTCCACAAGATCCGCGGGAAAGCCCAGTCCGTCATATATATACAATATGGAAGAAACTTCATCCGGCTTGACGGGTCTTCCCATATACTGCTCGGCTACAAACATGAGCTGTGACACTTCAGGCTTTCCGATGAGCTCAGTCATCGCCTCTTTGGAATAGGTATTCTTTCCGGAAAACTCCACTACATTTCCTCCGGCTGCATCCTTCTCTGTCCTGTCCGTCCTGTCAGCCCTGTCGGTCTTTTCAGCCTTGCTCTTGCCGTTCCAGAATCTCAACGCCCTCTTTACATCCTGCTCCGAGTAGTTGAAAAAATCCGCAATGGAGCTGACCGTTGGAGATTTGGAACCGCACTTTAACATATACAGATATATCTTGATCTGCGATTCGTTTGCTTCCCGAAGACACCTTTCCAGAGCGGCCTGCGGGATCACAAGCGCCTCACAGCATAAATCACTGTTTAACGTGACCTGATCCATTATAACCTACACCTTGTTTCATAATCAGTCTGACCGCAGGCAGGTTTTATACCTGTGGCCTCAAAAGCAATCAAGTATGTATGGATTATATCACCAGGTCCCGGAAAATGAAACAGCGGATTTCGCCAAAAACCCCGTGTTTTCAAGGCTTAGCGCGATTGTGGACAATGTGGGTAACTTCCTGTCAATTCATTATGGAAACCACATCCAAAGGTTATTTCCGGCGGCTTTTTTCAAATTTTACAAAAAGTCTTATGTCAATTAAAAATCCACAATCGGAATCGGGACTTTCCCCGGATCCTGATTGTGGATAATGTGGATAATCACTTTCCCACCAGGTGGTCTGCAACCTTTACTATGTCTCCCGCACCCATCGTTATCAACAAATCACCGGGTGAACAATTCTGCAGGACATAATTTTCAATTTCGTCAAATGAGCCAAAATAATCGGCCAAAGTTCCGTAACTTTTTACAGCCTCGCAAAGATCGGCCGAAGAAATGCCCAAATCGTCAACCTCCCTTGCCGCATATATATCGGCAAGCAATACATGATCGGCTGCGGAGAGCGCCTTTGCAAACTCATCAAAGAGGGCCTTGGTCCTTGTATAGGTATGGGGCTGGAAAACGACCCACAATTTCTCATGCGGGTAATTGGCAGCCGCAGCAAGGGTTGCGGCGATCTCCGCGGGATGGTGGGCATAATCATCGATGATGGTAACCTTCCCGATGGTCCCCTTATACTCAAATCTCCTGTCTGTGCCTGTGTAGGCCGAAAGTCCCTCCCTGATCACCTCTGCGTCCATGCCGAGATGGAGGCAGACGGCAGCCGCGGCAAGCGCATTCTCCACGTTATGTTCTCCGGGGACCGAAAGATGCACTCCTGCGATCTCTTCTTTACCGGCTGCTATATCAAAGACGGCACAGCCCCTGTCATCATAGCTTATATTCCTTGCGGTAACATCGGCCTCCGACTTTGCCGATACGGTAAGGACAGGGCATCTGACATCCTTCGTGATCTGACCCATATCGTCTATGCCGGCATTTATGACGAGCAGGCCCCTCTCCGGCAGAAGATCTGCGAACTTCTTAAAGGATGCCCTTATATCATCAAGATCCTTGAAGAAATCCAGATGGTCTTCGTCTATGTTCAGTATTATCGATATATCAGGGAAAAAGCTTAAGAAACTGTTGGTATATTCGCAGGCTTCGGTTATGAAATACCCGGATCTTCCCACTCTTATGTTGCCGCCTATGGCCGGGAGTATACCGCCCACAGAGACTGTGGGATCCGCATCTGCCTTAAGGAAAACGGATGTGATCATGGAAGTGGTCGTGGTCTTGCCGTGTGTACCTGCTACCGCGATACTTATCTCATAATTCTTCATGATCTGGCCCAGAAGCTCTGCCCTTGACAGCATGGGTATGGAAAGCTCCTTTGCGCGCGCATATTCGGGATTGTCCTCCCTGATGGCCGCTGAATATACGACAAGCTCGATGTCGGATGTGATATTTCCCGTGGTCTGTCCGTATGAGATGAGGGCTCCTTCGCTCTCAAGCTTTTTGGTAAGCTCCGAGCTTGCCCTGTCGGATCCCGATACGGTAAAGCCGGCACCCAGAAGTATATGGGCCAGTCCGCTCATGCTTATTCCGCCGATCCCGATAAAATGCACCCTGACGGGTTTTGAAAAGTCTATTTTATACATATAAATATAATAGTCTATACTCAAAAAAAACTCAATATGTATGATTTTCCAAACATTTACATACACATACTTGTGTTTCTGTAATTTTCCACAAATCCTCGCGCGATATCCGCCTTTTTTTGTTTAATTTTTCATAAATTCGTGATATAATTGGAATGGAGTGATTTTTCACCCCGGCAGGACCTTTACGGTTCTGCCGCAAATACTTCCAGGAAAGACAGAGGTGCTAAAGTGATTAAGAAAGAAATGATTGGTATGTTGCTTGCCGGCGGCCAGGGCAGCCGTCTCGGTATCCTGACATCAAAAGTTGCCAAACCTGCCGTATCATTCGGAGGAAAGTACCGCATCATCGATTTTCCCCTGAGTAACTGCATCAATTCGGGCGTGGATACGGTCGGTGTACTTACCCAGTACCGCCCGCTGCGTCTGAATACCCACATAGGTATAGGTATCCCCTGGGATCTGGACCGTAACATAGGCGGTGTTACCGTGCTTCCGCCCTACGAGAAGAGCACGAACAGCGAATGGTATACGGGAACGGCAAATGCCATATTCCAGAACATCGAGTATATGGAGACCTTCAATCCCGACTATATCCTTATACTGTCAGGTGACCACATCTACAAGATGGACTATGAGGTGATGCTTGATTATCACAAGAGCAATAATGCCGAGATCACCATAGCTGCCATGCCTGTTCCCATCGAGGAGGCCAAGAGGTTCGGCATACTCATAACGGATGATAACCGGCAGATCACGGAGTTTGAGGAAAAGCCCGAGAACCCGCGCAGCAATCTTGCTTCCATGGGTATTTACATATTCAACTGGAAGGCTCTTAAGGAATCCCTTATAGAGATGGCCGACCAGCCCAGCCTGGACTTCGGAAAGCACATCATCCCCTATCTTTTCAACAAGGGCGGCAGGTGCTTTGCCTATGAGTTCAACTCCTACTGGAAGGATGTCGGAACCCTCCATTCATACTGGGAAGCCAATATGGAGCTCATCGACATAGTCCCCGACTTCAATCTCTACGAGGAATACTGGAAGATATACACCCACTCCGAGACCCTCCCTCCCCAGTATATATCCGAGAACAGCGTTGTTGAGCGGTCCATAATCGGTGAGGGTACATACGTCTACGGAAAAGTCTACAATTCAGTCATCGGCTGTAACATCACGATAGGAAAGGGTACCGTTGTAAGAGATTCGATCATCATGAACAATACCCAGATCGGCGACAACTGTGACATCACCAAGGCCATAATAGCCGAGGATGTTGTGATAGGAAACAATGTTACCCTGGGTACCGGAGATGAGGTGACAAACGAGACCGATCCTACCATATACACAAACGGTATCGTGACAATAGGTGAGCACACAAATGTTCCGGACGGTGTCAGCATAGGCAAGAACAGCGTGGTTTCCGGTGATCTTACCGCAGATGATTTTGAAGGCGGGGCACTCGGAAGCGGTAAAACTTTGATAAAGGCAGGTGACGAACTGTGAGAGCGATTGGACTTATTTTAGCAGGCGGCAACACATACAGGATGAAGGATCTTTCACAAAAGCGCGCCATAGCCGCTATGCCTGTAGCCGGAAATTACAGGGCCATTGATTTTGCCCTCAGCAACATGACAAACTCCCGTATCACCAAGGTCGGGGTCATAACCCAGTACAATGCGGGAAGTCTTCATGAACATCTATCATCATCAAAATGGTGGGACTTCGGCCGTAAGCAGGGAGGACTGCATATATTCACTCCCACTGTTACCAGCGAAAACAGCTTCTGGTACAGGGGAACGGCCGATTCGATATACCAGAACCTGGCATTCCTGAAAGAGAGCCATGAGCCCTATGTTGTGATCGCATCCGGTGACGGCATCTACAAGATGGATTACAACGAGCTTCTTGAGTTCCATATGGAAAAGGGGGCCGACATCTCCCTGGTATGTTCGGAGATAGGTGATCCCAAGGATTGCGAACGCTTCGGTATGGTCAAGCTCAATGACGAGATGCAGGTAGTCGATTTTGAGGAAAAGCCCATCGCAGCCAAATCAACCCTCGTTTCCTGCGGCATATATGTCATCAGGAGAAGGCTTCTCATAGAGCTTATCGAAAAGTGCGCAAGAGAGGAACGGTTTGATTTCGTTAGGGATATCCTGATCCGCTACATGAACGTTAAGAAGATCTGCGGATACAAGATAAAGACCTACTGGAGCAACATAGCCTCCGTTGAGGACTACTACCGGACCAACATGGACTTCCTTCGCCAGGATGTCAGGGATTTCTTCTTCAGACAATACCCCGACGTATATACCAAGGTTGATGATCTTCCTCCCGCCAAATACAACACGGGGTCGGATGTCCGCAACAGCCTTGTGGCATCAGGTACGATAATAAACGGTACGGTAGAAGGGTCTATCCTCTTCAAGAAGGTCTTTGTTGGAAGCAACTGTACCATCAAGAACTCCATCATACTGAACGATGTCTACATCGGAGATAACACCTATATAGAGAACTGCATCATCGAAAGCGGCGGAACCATACTTGCCAATTCGTACTATAAGGGTGAGGACGGTCCCAAGGTCGTTATCGAGAAGAGCGACAGGTATGTGTTCTGATCAAAGCATGGATGAAAGGATTAGGATATGAACATTACTGATGTTAGGATCCGTAAAATGACCAAGGAAGGGAATATGAAGGCAGTTGCATCTGTCACCTTCGACGGCCAGTTTGCGGTACACGATATTAAGATCATAGAGGGTGACAAGGGGCTGTTCATCGCCATGCCGAGCCGTAAGACTCCCGAAGGTGAGTATCGTGACATTGCACACCCTATCTCCCACGAAGCACGGGAGGTATTGCAGAAAGCCATACTTGAAGCATATGAAAAGGTGCTTCTTTCAGAAGGATAAAAGGAGGGGCTGATGCCCCTCCTTTTTAATACCCGTCTTTATGTCAATATCCCACTTCCTCGCCTACGAGGATGACCTTTATCCTGCCCGGGACCATCGAAGCTCTGGTGATGACCATCTGGCAGCAGATCGTATGCTCCAGACAGTCGGCGCACCTGCCTGTCTTTGCACAGGGTGTGTCACAGTTAAGTCGTACGGTATTGGCGGGAGATGCCACGTTCCTGGTACGGTCAAGTCCGGCCGCGACATCCTTCACCACCTTGTTCATCCCGGCTATCACTATGACCTGGTCGGGTCCGTATATCATATATGATACCCTGTTTCCCCTTCCGTCTATGTTTATGAGCT
>JAILLI010000167.1 GCA_024693225.1 Lachnospiraceae bacterium | reverse complement strand
GTTGAAGGGATAAAAGATCTTGACATCACCAACCTCGATGCCGTTTATGCCATGCTGAAGGAGACCTCCCCCTATGCCGTAATAAACTGCGCCGCCCATACAAACGTTGACGGCTGCGAGGTACAGAAGGACCTGGCCTATAAGATAAATGCCATAGGGCCGAGAAACCTGGCCATAGCCGCGGCCCATACAGGGGCAAAGCTTGTCCATATCTCAACCGATTATGTCTTTTCAGGGGACGGAACCAGACCCTATACGGAATTTGATGCCCCGGCTCCCAAGGCCATGTACGGTATCACTAAGCTGTGCGGCGAGGACTTTGTCAGACAGTTTGCAAAGGATTTCTTCATCATACGTACGGCCTGGCTCTACGGCGACGGCAAGAACTTCGTAAAGACCATGCTGCGACTTTCGGAAACGAGGGATGAGATAAGTGTCGTAAGCGACCAGATCGGCTCTCCCACAAGTGCCGCAGAGCTTGCAAGGGCCATACTTGCCCTTCTTCCCACAGACAATTACGGGATCTTCCACGGGACCTGCGAAGGTCAGTGCTCCTGGGCGGATTTTGCCCAAAAGATCTTTTCTCTTAAGGGGTGTGGTACAAAGGTTCTCGGTATCACAAGCGAGGAATACAAGAAGAACAATCCCGCATCGGCCGACAGACCCAAGTATTCGGTACTTGACAATTATATGCTCCGCCTTACGGGAAGCTACACATTTGCCGACTGGGAAAAAGCCATTACAGAGTATATGAAAGACATGTAAGCCCTGTCATCATTTCCAGACAAAATGGGTGACCACCGCTGTGATTATGCCCAGTGCGGCACCCGTCTGTACCTGCAGGGGTGTATGGCCGATCAGCTCTTTGAGTTTATCGTGCGAAAACCTTGGTGGATTGTCCTTGAGCTTGGCAAAATACTCCATCAGTTCATTCAGTATGACGGCCTGATTGCCCGTCTCCCGTCTGACACCGCTGGCGTCCACCATAACGACAATTGCGAAGATCACAGTAAAGGCAAAGGCGAACGATCCCACTCCTTCCACTAGGGCTGTCATTGTGGCAAGGGCGCATACCGTCGCGGAATGCGAGCTGGGCATGCCTCCGTTTCCGGAAAAGAGCCTCCTTATTGAAAATGTCCTGTCGATCACGGCCTCAAGTACAGCCTTTACGATCTGGGCTATGAAGTATCCCAGAAATGCCGTTACCAGTATCTTATTTGAAACTATGCCGGATATGATATCCATGATATTCCTTTCATGAAAAAAAGCTTCGCTGCTGCGAAGCCTTTTCTATTCACCCAATCCGCTTTCAACTGCGTTGATCAGTGCCTGCAATGCTTCCGTTTCATCATCTCCGTCACATACAAACTCGATCTCGTCTCCACATTTGACACATGCTCCAAGTACACTTAATACACTCTTGGCGTTCGCAGTACTCTCCCGAAACGAAAACGTGATCAGCGACTTGTACTTCATTGCTTCCTTACACAATATTCCGGCCGGTCTCAAGTGAAGCCCCGTGGGGTTCTTGATGACGACCCTCTGACTAACCATAAGAGCCTTTTCCTCCTTTGAACGTTTGTCCCCTCAAGATTATATCATCCCCTGTTAAAAACCACAAGTTTTTACTCCCCGCCATCCGTTGTCTCTGTCGCATCTTCCGGTGCCGGCGGCTCGGCTTCTACAGTCAGCGGTGTGGCATGTCCCACGGCTACAAGTACCGAAACAGGACTTGTCAGTGATATGCCGGACGGAAGATCGAATGTGACATTTCCGTCATTTTCTCCCGGGGTAAGGGCACCATCTGCAGCCTCCGGAAGCGGTGCAGTCCTCGGAACCAAAGATGCGGCATCCACAGAGCCTATGGCCAGGTCTCCGCTGTATCTGTCAAAGGCATCCCCTATACCCTGTATCTCGACGGGAATGGTGGGCCCGGGTTCGGCAATGCTGGCTATATAGCCTTCGGGCAGGTTGTTTATCGTGATGTTTGAAAGCGGAACGTCGATCACCTTTTTCTGGTTCATTGCAATACCGACTGTGATCCTGACATTCTGATCAAATTCGGGATCCACAAACTTTACACCCGTAGGCAGATAATCCGATATGCTCACCACGGTCGTGACGTCTTCGGTCGCTCCTTCAACGCTCACCCTGTCCGGGGAAACGTATACAACTTCCATATCCTCATAATTCTCACCTTTTCCGGCTATCACGACGCTTGAAGGCTCGGCCATAACGGCTCCCGTGGTCCCGAAGCCCGGTGCCGGAGTACCGGAAAATCCGCTTGATACCGGTATCTCCTTGGTGGCATATATGATGTATTTGATCTCGGTCACGGTCCTTGACAGCCGGACGCGCTCATCCTCTATGATCTTGTTTTCGGCATCATAGGGATAGAGGGGTTCCGTTACGGTAAAGTCACGATTGATCCCATTTATGTCCGCTATGGCCATGACCTTGTCAACAAGGCTTACAAGGGATTCGGGTCCTCTCACCGTGATGGTGGAAAGGGCATTCTCGACACCGGCAAGCACATAGCCGTCGGCAGGTTCTCCTTCGTATCCGACCGAGACCGCAACCTCCTTTTTGATGAGGTTTTCGATGTTGAGCTTGAGACTGGCGTTCCTGGTGCTGACGCTCTCTATCCTGTCGGAATACCTGACACTCCTGACTTCTATGGGGACGGTATCCATGGAGGTGATGTTCTTAAGGTCCGCAGTCGCCTTGATATAGTCCCGGCTAAGTCCGTCGATCACCGAACGGTGTGCCGTGACCACAACATTTATGCTGTCAGAATCCCCTACCACCTCGTAGCATTTTCCCTGCTGCGAAAGTGCATCATCATTTAATATCTCGACAGGGACCGAGGTATAGGTCTTGCTTATAACGGGATCATCGACATTTACGACCACCAGCCAGAGAACAAATGCCGCCAGGACGGACAGTATCTTCAGGCCGAGGTTTTTTGTGAACAGATTTTTCATAGATCGGCCTTTCTCTTAAATATACGGAACGATTTCTTTTCTTCGTATGTCTTTCCCTGAATGTTCCTGAGCATCTGGCGGAGCTGCTCGGTATCCACATTCCTTGACAGATTGCCTTCGTATGCGACCGAAACCCTTCCGGTCTCTTCAGAGACTATGACGGTAACCGAATCCGTGACTTCGGAGATGCCGACACCTGCACGGTGCCTTGTACCAAGCTCCTTTGAAAGTTCCATGTTTTCCGACAGGGGAAGATAGCAGGTCGCGGATACGATCCTGTTGCCCTCCACTATCACTGCTCCGTCATGAAGAGGGGTGTTGTGTTCGAATATGTTTATGAGAAGCTGGCTCGAGATAGCCGAATCCAGCATTATACCCGTATTCTCGTAATCGGTCAGGGGATCGTTCTGGGCTATGACGATAAGGGCTCCGGTCTTGGCCCTTCCCATCTCAAAGGCTCCCCTTACGATCTCATTGATGGTATCATCCGAGAAGCGCTCACCCACCAGGCGGTTGTCGAACTGGAAGATGGAGGACAGTACCTTACGGCGGCCCAGTTGTTCCAGGGCCTTACGGAGCTCGGGCTGGAAGACGACCACCATGGCCGTCACCGCGACACCGAATACGTTTTTTGCTATCCACAATATGGTGGTCATGGAAAAGATGGCCGCGAACATGACAAAAAGGAGGATAAAAAGTATCCCCTTTAAAAGTGACCAGGCCTTTGATTCCTTTATCCATGCCAGAACCCTGTACAGAAGTATGGAAATGATCAGGACCTCGACTATATCGGTCCATTTGATCGAAGGGATCGACAGCCAGGTGACATATCTTTCGATAAATGAGGTTATGGATTCAATAAGCTCAGGCATCAGTAATCATCCTCATCATCTTCGTCTTCATCATCAAAATCCATGTCATTCCTGCGGACATTGCTGCGCCTTACCTTTACGGCAGGTGCCTCCAGAGTGATCTTGGGTATTGCCTTGACATAATAATAGTATTCGTCATCCTCGAACTGGACATACTCCGCCCTGGAATAGTCCACATTGAAGATGAAGAACTGCAGGATCAGAACTATTACGGCCGAGACGAGAAGACTGACCATGGCTCCTCCTATGCCTATCTCGGCGTCAAGCACGGCAGAGGAGACAAGGAGTACCACAAAGCATACTATCATGCCGACTCCCAGTGCGATCTGCCATGAATAATTGATCCGAAGCTTTCTTATCAGATAGACCACGATGATCGTTGCCGCAAAGGTGACTATCATGGCTACCATCTCATCATTTTTAAGTATACCATCTATCACGGTCTTAAAGCCGCCAAGCATACTCTCAACATCGAGATCGGACATGGAACTGCCGTTCGAAAGGGCATCCTGATGCTCGCTCACGTAGTGGAGTATGTAATATACGGCCGTTCCGCACCCGACCGAGATACAGGATATGGGATTACCCGTAAAGCCCATTGCCAGCGGCATCACATAGGGTATGTGAAAGACAAAGGCAACAGGGGTCAGAAGGACCGCTATGGCATCCCCCGGAGTGAACCTGAAATAGAGGGCGTACATTATGATAAAGACAAAGAGCACCACCACACAGCACTCGAGAGAGAGTGCATACATATGTGCCACTATCACCAGTCCCGCCATCAGGACTATGACGTTCGTGGGAAGGAAGGAACACAAAAGAGCGATGATAAGGACTATGGCGGGATTCTTGAGCTTTGACATGAACCCTACGCTGCTTCCTATCATCAGGAGTGCTATGAGCATGGCCAGGAACTTGAGCACCGGCACTATGAAAGCTTCAAACCGGGTATAAAACCGCGCAAGCTGCTGTTTGACTATCAGTAAAGATTCCATTACCGTTTCCTTCCTCTGTTGTTTATGGAGATCATCTGAAGCAGTGCACGCAACAGCTGATTATACTGCCTGACATGCCGTTTTGCCTTATGATACCTGTAGCTGTAGACAAAATACGAGATGACCAGATATATGGCCATGACCAGACAGTATTTTGACAGGATATCCTTGAGGAATTCCAGAATGTCCATCTTGTAGAACTCTTCAAGGAACATCTCGATATTATATAAAACATACATAGCCACCGCCAGGGCAAACCCGACGGTGGCGTAGATTGCTGATTTTAACAATTGGAAGCTGATGTAATCACCCCGGAAATATCCGGATATGGATATATCCTTCTTCCCCTCCCGCTCCTCATAAGCGGCCATCCGGGTCATCAGCCTGATCCTTTCTTTGTTTAACATATCATCACTGGTTAAAGAATCTCATCCTGTTTCCGCCACTCTCCTGCTTGGCCGGCTTGGGAGCCTCGACCTCGGGCCGCCTTCCGGCCGTCTTGAGATCATTGATCATCGATGCCTTACACTTGTCGCAGAACCTTCCCGATGCTATGGGAGCTCCGCAGTTCTCACAGACTATACCTGCATCTATACCCGATGAGAACTCAAGTCTTTCCTCACGTACCCACTGGCGTACCTGACTCTCCTCGACATCACAGTTCTCAACAACATCCCTTACAGTTGAATTACGGTTATCAAAAAGGTACTTCTTGACTTCCTGGAACTTCTTCTCAAGCTCTTCACGGCATTGAGGGCATATAGCCGGACCTCCTATATAATTGAACAGTCTCCTGCACTTCTTACAATTCTTAACATCCATTTCATGATCCTCCTGAAAACTTCGCTCTCTTATATCCCCCTCCCGATACAGAGCGTTACAAAATAAAC
>JAILLI010000088.1 GCA_024693225.1 Lachnospiraceae bacterium | reverse complement strand
CGTTTCAGAAATTGCCGCCATTCCATCCCCAGTCAAGGGATGCCGCATACTTGATATACATGTGATCCGGTTTGATGCCAAGTACATCTCCGTATATCTTCGTAAGCTCCGCAGTCATCTTTTCAAATGCGCTCTTGTCTTCCCTTCCGTAGATGTTTACACCGACAAAAGCAAGGGGTTCGCTGTCGTCACCGCGAAAATACATATTGAGGTCATCCTCAAGGTTGACCATGAGCCAGGATTCGCTCTTTCCGGGGATCAGAGATATGGCCTGCCCCAGCCGCTTCTTGAGCTCCTCGTTCTGTTCAGGTGTTGTCTTTACACTTACTTTCGAATTGATGAATGGCATGTGTAAGCCTCCTTTCGCTTTGTTGTTTTATTCTATTCTACCGGGCCCTGTGATGTCAAACAAGGGGCAGCGACCCCGGGGCTTTCACATTTTTATCAGATCCCGGACACAATTTGAACACTTTTTCCCCTTATCATTTCCCTTGTCTTACACAGACATGATTGTTTAAGGCCCTGTAATACGGGCCTTCCTACAGGAGGCGGGAATGAGCGACATCAGATACAGGCATGAGGTCAAGCATGAGATATCCTATCAGGACATGCTGTGCATCAGGCAGAGGCTTAAGGCAGTGGCCTTGCCGGACCCTCACGCGAAGGACGGAAAATACCGGATAAGGAGTCTGTATTTTGACACACCATCCGATAAGGCACTTCGCGAAAAGATCGACGGGACCGCAAGGCGTGAAAAGTTCAGGATCAGATACTACAACAATGACAGGTCATATATCTGTCTGGAAAAAAAGAGCCGGATAAACGGGATCGGGACCAAATACAGTGCACGTCTTACGGAAGAGCAGACGCGGGACATAATAGGAGGAGACATCTCCTGGATGCGTGATCACGACGATCCGCTCATATGCGAGCTCTATCTTAAGATGACATATCAGAGACTTTCCCCCAAAACGGTTGTTGATTATCTAAGGGAACCTTACATATACGGGCCGGGTAATGTCAGGGTGACTTTTGACAGTGACATCCGTACGGGCCTAGGCAGGATATTTCTTTTCGATGAAGATCTTCCGACATTAAGGGCAGCGGACGGATCGATAATCCTGGAGGTCAAGTGGGATGATTTTCTCCCCGGGATAATAAGGGACTGTGTTCAGACACCCGGGGTCAGAGCGATGGCTTTTTCCAAGTATGCATATTCAAGGAGGTACGACTAATGACTTTTTCAGACATCTTCAAATCCAATTTTCTCGAGAACGTGACGGCGGTCAGCGGGCTTGACATGGTCCTGGGACTGGGCCTTGCATTTGCCCTCGGCGTGTTCATATTCTTTATCTACAAAAAAACCTATCCCGGCGTCATGTACTCGTCAAGCTTCGGGGTTACCCTTGTGGCGCTGACAATGATCACGACACTTGTGATCCTGGCCGTGACCAGTAACGTGATATTGTCACTGGGTATGGTCGGTGCCCTTTCCATTGTAAGGTTCAGGACAGCTATCAAAGAGCCCATGGACATAGCCTTTCTCTTCTGGTCGATAGCGGCAGGTATAGTGCTGGCAGCGGGCATGATCCCGCTCGCTGTGTTCGGAAGCATATTTATCGGGATCGTTATATTCATCTTCGCCAACCACAAGGACATGAGCAACCCTTACATAGTGGTCGTAAGGTGTGACGGTTCTGCAAGCGAAGAAAGGGCTGCGGACTTCATCCGTCAGAACACCAAAAAGTGCACCGTAAAGAGCAAGTCAGTAACAAGTGGTGAGACGGAGGTCAACTATGAGGTCCGCCTTAAGGATGAAAATACCGAATTCATAAACATCCTTGCCGGAACCGACGGCATAAGGAGTGCGGTAATGGTAACTTATAACGGAGATTACATGGGGTAGGATATGCTGACAAGCAGATACATTGACAGGATATGCATAGCGATAACGGTGATCGCCCTGATCGTGACAACCCTCTTTATGTTCGGAGAAAACCTGGGTATAGAGAAGATCGTCGATGAGGATGCCGAGGGTCATGAAGCGTTGACGGGATTTACAGGGAACGATCTGGATGATGCATGGGATACGGAAGATGCAACGATCATAACCCTTGAGGAGGATACGGCAACGGTCTCGGGCGGGGGCGCCTATACGGATGACGGCAATGTCTATATCATGAATGGCGGAAAATATCTTGTTTCCGGAAGTCTGTCGGACGGCAGCATAATAGTTGATGCCTACGATTCTTCAAAGGTATGGATAAGATTTGATAACGTTAGTGTCTACTGCAGCGATGATGCGGCCCTTCGCGTCAATACGGCCGATAAGGTCTTCCTGACCCTGGCGGAAGGATCTGAAAATTCTCTTTCCGGCGGCGCGGAGTACTCATCCGATGCACTGTCCGACGGAACGGGAGGCGTCATATATTCACACGAGGATCTTACCATAAACGGACAGGGAAGCCTTGATATCAGGTCGGAATACATGCACGGGATCGAGTGCAACGATACTCTTGTGATAGCAGGTGGAAAAATATCCATAAGTGCCGTAAAAGACGGAATAAACGCAAATGATGCGGTAAACTTTACAGGGGCTGAACTTACGCTTACGGCAGGCGATGACGGGATAAATGCAGGCGGATCCTTCCTGATGACGGGTGGCGCCATCATGATGAGCAAGTGCTATGAAGGCATAGAGGCCGTTACGATAGACATTAAAGACGGCGATATTGATATATACTGCGAGGATGACGGGCTGAACGCAAACGGCAACACGGGATCCTTCGGGCAGATGCAGGGCGGTATGGGACCCGGGTTTGGAAAAGACGGTGGACAGCATATGAGGCCGGAAGGCTTTATGAACGGGAAGACTGCTGAAGAAGGTGGTGGATTTGTACGGCCTGAAGGAGCTGAAGGCGGACAGACCGGTGAAGAAGGCAGAGGCTTTGTACGGCCGGAAGGAGCCCCGGGACAAAGACCGGAAAATGCGGAATTTTCCGCAGATACATCGGAAGCGGGAGAGATCGTGGATGTTGAGGATACCTGGATACATATAAGCGGCGGAAACATAACTGTCAGGAACGAAACAGGAAGGGATGCGGACGGACTGGATTCCAACGGCAATATTGAGATAAGCGGCGGCAGCATAAGGGTCAGCCTTTCTGGGTCCGGCGGCAACTGCGCGCTTGACTGGGCAAGTGAAGCCGGCGGGAAGTGTACGGTAAGCGGCGGAACGATAGTCGCATGCGGAAGCTCCTCTATGGTAGAGGCTATCGATGCCACATCAACCCAGTGCAGCATACTCTATATACCAGAAGAGATGACGGCCGAGAACACACAGGTCCTTGTAAAAGATGAAGCGGGAAACGTGATCCTTGTGTGGGAGGCACCCTATGCCTGTACGGCCATTCACTTAAGCAGCCCGGATATAAAGGCCGGAGGAACCTATACCATAGAAACGGGTGATCACGTGGAGACCGTAACCATCTCCGAAACCTCTACACAGATCGGCCAGGCAATGTGGGGAAGGTGAGGTGGGCGTACAGACAGAAAGAAGCATGAAGTGCGTGTAAGAGCCAAGGAACAAATTATAGCATTGTTGGCTATGGGACGTATGTGGTATTCTGTATGCAGAAACATCGAAGGGTTCCTGTTATATGAAAAAAGCACTTATAGCCATGAGCGGGGGAGTCGACAGCTCGGTCGCCGCTTATCTTACAAAAGAAAAGGGATATGAATGTATCGGCTGTATGATGAAGCTGTACTCGAATGAGGACGCCGGCCTTATACGGGAGAAGACCTGCTGCACCAGTGAGGATGCAGAAGATGCAAGGAGCGTTGCCGCAAGACTTGGCATTCCTTTTTACGTCTTTAATTTCTCCGATCTGTTCAGGGAAAAGGTGATCGATAAGTTCATCTCCTGCTATGAGAAAGGGATCACGCCCAATCCCTGCATAGACTGCAACAGGTACATGAAATTCGACAAGCTCTATGAGAGGGCACAGGTACTGGGATGCGATAAGATCGTGACGGGCCACTATGCCAGGATAGAGGAGACAGAAGGCAGATATGTCCTGATGAAGGCGGCCGATCCGGACAAGGATCAGTCCTATGTGCTTTACAGCCTTTCGCAGGATCAGCTGGCTCATACCATGTTCCCGCTGGGTGTGATGCACAAGGAGGCTACAAGGGGCCTGGCCGAAAAACTGGGATTTATCAATGCCCGAAAGAGGGACAGCCAGGACATATGCTTTGTTCCCGACGGGGATTATGCCGGCGCCATAAGCAGGTTTTCAAACAAAGAGTATGCGCATGGAAGATTCGTTGACCTCGAGGGCAATGAGCTGGGTGAGCACAAGGGCATAGTAAACTATACGATAGGGCAGAGAAAAGGCCTTGGGATATCGTCGACGGCCCCTCTTTATGTCTGTAAGATCGATACGCATACCAATGAAGTTGTCCTGGGACGTAATGATGATCTTTTCCGGAGGGAGGTCGAGGTCTGTGATGTGAACCGGATAGTACCATATAAAGACGGAGATACCATCCGTGCAAAGGCGAAGATCAGATACCGGCAGAAGGAGCAGGAGGCAGAGGTTGCTTTTCTTGAGGGTGACAGGGCCAGGATCGTATTTGATGAGCCGCAGCGGGCCGTTACAAAAGGGCAGGCTGCTGTCTTCTATGACAATGATGTTGTCATCGGGGGCGGGACTATATGCGGCTAGAAGGCCGGCCGGATCCGCTTCAGATATCCGGCCGTTTTATTGTGAAGTCTATATCGGGACCGCCGATCACAGCCCGGTATGAGCCTTCGGTAAGCTCAAGTTCAGTCAGATCCAGGGTCAGCGGATCGGTATTTACGATAAGGTCGGAGAGCGTACCGGCATAAATGCTTGATACGGGTTTTGTATCCGTCTTTATGATCGTACAGCTGACAAGTGACGGATCATCCGGGAGACTGCCTGATATAGTGAGGGTCAGCTTCCCTTTTTTATAAACGGCTTCTTCTATGGAATAATCATATACTTCGACATCCTCATTTTCTTCTGCTTCTTCGACAGGCATCTCCTCAGCCTCTTCGGCAACTTCCATGGCAGCCTCTTCCCGGGCAGCAGGCCCTGTTTCACCGGCAGTGTTTACATCACCTTCATATGTGAGACTTTGTTTCTTGTCAGTGCTGTCGGATCCGAGTGTAGTTCCGGCAGCTGTATCCTCTGCTTCGGCGGCAGGTGCACTCTCGGCGGCGGCTTCCGTCTTTGCTGCGTTTTCTGCCATGGCAGGTGCACTCTGGGCTGCTTCAGATTCTGCGGCAGGAGCTTCATCAGCGAGGGCTTCTTCTGTGGTTGCTTCTGCACTCTCGGCGACAGGCTCGTCGGAAGCTGCAGCATAATCTGCAGCAGGAGCCTCGGCGGCAGGAGCTGCGTTATCGGTCTTTGCCACCCGCATTATGGCGGGAAATGCAACACCGACTATGAGAAGGATGGCAGCAACCGAGGGAAGGGCTATGTATATGAACTTTCTGAGCCGGGTCCTGCGCGCCGAAGTTATATCAACCACATCGGCCTCATGCAGTTCAAAAGCCGCTTCATCTATGTATTTGCTGTCGATACCCGAGAGGGCATCAAGGAGATCTTTGTTGGTCACAGTTCGTATCCCTCCTTTTCGAGGAATTCCCGAAGCTTCTGCCGGAGCCTGAAGAGAAGCGATTTTACACCTGCTTCGGACATTGAGAGGGCACCGGCTATATCGGATATCGTATCTACGTAGAAGTAGCGTCTTACGAAGGCTATACGGTTATCAGCGGGAAGAAGGCCGAGAAAGCTGTTTATATGTCCCGTAAGAAGAGTCAGGTCGACTTCCTCTTCCGTAGACGACGAGCCCGCAACCTCTATGAGCTCATCAAGCGCGAGGGGGAGCTGGCCCGCCCCGCGCTTTTGTGAATGGACTTTTCTGTATATTGTGAGTGCATGGTTCCGGGTTATGGCTGCCAGGTAGGGAGCCAGCAGATCGGGCCGCTCTTCGGGCATACTGTTCCAGGCCGAAAGATAAGTATCGTTCATGCATTCTTCAGAGTCTTCGTCATTTGCGACTATGTTCATTGCGATCTTTCTGCAGTAGGCGCCGTATTTGACGTTGGTCTGTGTTATTGCGTTTTCGCTCCTGGCCCAGTAAAGGTCAACAATCTCGTGGTCTGTCATCGTCCCCCGGACATCCCTACAGCTGGCTGATCAGCTGCAGGAACTCTTCCTTATATTCATCAGTAAGCTTAAGCTTTGATACCTGCTTGCAAACATCGCCCATATCGAGATCCCCGATGTATTCGCTTTCGTTCAGGATCATGCCGCATTCGGCAACGTATGCTGCAAAAAGTGTATCACAATTCGGAGCTTTCGTGTAGCACTGTTTGGTTATGGGGAAGTTTATAAGCTCCGACTTATCCTCTTCGGGCTCCTTGTAGCGGACCGATACCATCATCCACTCGTCGGTGTTTTTACCTTTGTCCGAAAGACCGGTATCCTGATAGCGGTAGGTGATCCCGTTTTCATCTTCCCCGTCGTTAAGCTTTATCTCGTACATAACGGTAATGGCATGTCCGCTTCCGATCTCACCGCCGTCTTTGGTATCGTCATTGAAATCTTTTGCCGCCATCTGACGGTTTTCATAGCCTATCTGACGGTATTCGGATACATACTGCGGATTGAATTCTATCTGGAACTTGACGTCCTTGGCTACGGTAAAGAGGGTTGAATTGAACTCGTCTATAAGGACCTTCTTTGCTTCAGACAGGCAGTCTATGTATGAGTAGTTACCGTTCCCCTTGTCGGCAAGTGTTTCAAGGGTCGCCTCGTTGTAGTTGCCCGTACCGAAACCGAGGACTGAAAGGAAGACACCGTTTTCCTTCTTGTCGCTGATAAGCTCCTCGAGCTCTTCTTCGGAGGTCACACCCACGTTAAGGTCACCGTCGGTTGCCATGATGACACGGTTGTTGCCACCTTTGATGAAGTACTTGTCTGCCAGTTTGTATGCGGAGAGGATGCCGTCTCCTCCGTTAGTCGAGCCTGATGCCTCAAGGTTGTTGATGGCACGCTTGATCTTTGTATGTTCATTCCCGGGAACTCCTGCTATGACTATGTCGGATGATGAAGCATAGGTCACGATGGATACGCGGTCATTCTCATCCAGATCGTCGACAAGCATATCGAAGCCCATCTTGAGAAGGGGGAGCTTGTCATAATCTTCCATGGAACCCGAAACATCGATCAGGAACACGATGTTTGAAGGAACATCGGCAGTCTCTCCCAGTTCCCTGGCCTTGATGCCCAGGTTTACAAGCTTTGTCTTCCGGTTCCAGGGGCAGTCTATGATGGATGCGTTTACGGCAAAGGCATCCTTTCCCCGGGGATCCTTGTAATCATACCTGAAATAGTTTACGAGCTCTTCTGTGCGGATGGAACCGAAGGGTATGTCGGAAAGCCCGTATCCGTCGTTTATCATCCTGCGCAGGTTTGCATAGCTTGCGGTATCGACATCGGCGCCGAAGGTGGAAAGGGGAGAGGTCGCAACATCTTCAAATCCGTTCTCGGAGATCTCCCTGTAGTTCTCACCGGTATTTTCGATGAAGGGGGGCCAGTAGTTGCCGGGGCAGAGAGCACTCTCTTCTTCCGCCATATAAGAGCGTTTGCTTGCCGTAAAAGAACCGGCCAGCCCATCGCTGTCTGTTGCATAGGCTACATCTTCCGAGGGAGAGCAGTATTCGGCTTCGGCGGCCTCGGCGCAGGCTTCGTCTTCGTATGCTTCTTCCGTGCAGATGTCTGCGGCTGCCGTATATTCTTTATTGGCTTCTGCCGCCGGTTCATCGGCTGTTTCTTCCGAAGGAGCGGGAAGTCCCTTGCCTGTGTTTCCGGCTTCGGGATATTCGGGCTCTATGTAAGCCGGTGCTTCCGTTGCCTGCGGTGCGATGGAAAAGGAGATGGGTGATGCGCATCCTCCGAGGGATGTTACCAATATCGCTCCTGTAAGTATTGC
>JAILLI010000064.1 GCA_024693225.1 Lachnospiraceae bacterium | reverse complement strand
GACCCAGCGCAGGAAGACCTTACTCTCTCTCTCGGGTGAAGGTATATTGCTGACCTTGTTTCCATCAAGCACATAACCCGAACCGAATTCAAATCCGTCATCGGCATCCACAAAGGTTACCTTGTGCTTTGTCGGTGCTATGGGAGTATCATATATGGCCACGAAGGTCTTGTCTCCCGTAATGGTATATCCGCGCGGATTGGGCTGCCATCCCGAAAAAGCGTATCCGGCCACAGTCTTGCTGCTTGCTGCCTTTTCCGCCGCTACAATGGCCGATTCCGGAACTTCAGTCCCGTCGGCTACCTTGGGTGGGGTATAGAGCTCCACAAGGTTAGGATCAACAAATGTAACATTCCACAATATCTCATCATATCTGGCCGTGAAGGTTACATCACCTGCAAGGGGCGTGGTCTCCCAATCGGGTATATCTGTCATGGTCGGGTCATCATATGTGCCCTCCCATCTTGCATACTTGTTTCCGTCATGAAGAGGCGGCTCTACCGAAGGGGGATAGCTTACACCCTTATCTCCCGCAACGGCATCCGTAATGATGATTCGATACTCGCTTGTAGGCGCATACTGGTCCACATATGTGATCTTGATACTCTCCGGTATCTTGTCCCACTCAATGTTGACATGCTCATCGGCATAGGTCTGCAATATCTTGGCCGTATCATGCAGCCTGAAATATACATAGGGATTGGCATCCTCGTCACGGTTGCAGGGCTCGAAGGGAAGGTTCTCAAGCTGTATATTGTCGGACGGGAATGTTACGGTGATGTTTTCCGAAACCCCAGCGAATGCCTTGTCTCCTACGGTCGTAACCTCATCCGGCATCATGATACTCTTAAGCTTGTCACAGTCCATGAAACATCCGTAAGAGATCTTGGCCCTTGATGCGGGAAATACTATTGACTGTATGGCATCACAGTCCCTTGCTGCAAAGTCGGCATATTCATTTATATCGGCAAGTTCTTCCGCAGTAATGGCCTTGGTCCCGAAGAGGTCACCTCTTCCGGGAAGTATCTGGGCCAGTCTGACCCTTGAGCCGTTATTGCTCTTTATAAGTCCACCGGCTGAAATGGTATACTGCTCGTTATTTGCCGAGGCTCCGCCTTCGCCCTTAAACTCAACCGTTTCAACATGAGACTTGTCTTCATAATCGATATTGGTACCGGGTCCGGTATGAGGGAAAGACCCGGGTTTATATGTGACCTTATCCTTGCTGGCTTCCGTATCCGGCAGATAGAAAGGTAATTCACCAAGGCTTGTAACATCATTTTCAAAGACAACCTTAGTCAGGTTCCTTGCTCCCTCAAACATCCTGTCGGGGTATTCGGAAACACTGCCGGCCTCAAAGGTTACGCTGTTAAGGCTGGGAGTATACTTGAAAATATTATAATAATTTCCCCCATCGGTATCATACAGATCCGTTCCGTCATTAAACCTGAAATATGTTGGCTCTGCGGAAGAATAAGTGGTTATCTTGCTCTTTGCTATATCGATGTAATCTATTCCATAAGGGATCTTGATATTATGCGTTTCCTTTATACAATCCTGCATCATGCCGGATCTTTGGAACTGAGGATCCGGATCATCAGGTACGGTATACTTTTCTATCTTCTCGACAGAATCAGCCACAAAGACAGACGAAGGATCCTCCGGATCATAAGGCAGTGGATCTACTTCTATGTCATCGTAAAGCATATTTGATGTCTCATTGGGGTAATTGATCAGACACACGCCCTTATACCATTCCTTTTTGCCTGTAAAGGGATTGACCTTCTCAAAGGCCTCTTCCTTGTACTGGGCGGTAAGGTTCCAGGGATTACCCGAATAATACTTGGTATATATAAGATTATTGGATATCCTGGAGGCCGGATTGATGGCAAACTCATAAGGTGCATACCCTTCCTTCATGGGTCCCTTGAAGGTTACCTCTTTTGTCCTTCCCGTTGTAAAGAAAGCATTGCTGGCAATTGAATTCTTGGGGAAGAGGGCATATTGATCCTTATTACCTGTTGAAAGGTCATCATCATAGAAATCAACATTATCAAGCTTGGGTGTTGTCCCGAAACAGTTGCTCCCTATGGTCGAGCTTCCCGGGCCCCCGTATGCAAATGTGGCTCTTACAATCTTGGAATTGTTACAGAAGGCATTATCCCCGAAGTTGGCCCCGTCAACATATGCCCACATCTTCTCGATCTGGGTATTCTTAAAGGCACTGTCCCCGATCTGGCCGACACTGCTCTCAAGCTGAAGGTATTTAACTGATGTATCATTTTCAAATACATTCTTATCCACACCGAGGACGCTGATATCCCCGTTGTATCTGGGTCCCAGTCCGCTTGATATATCAAGGTCGCACTGGTTTGTCCCGTCTCTGTAATAATAGCCCGATATCAGGTTGGAGCCCCTGTTGACATCAAATATATACTTCTGGTCCTTTAAATTCTCGGGGATCTCAGATTTATCCTTTTCAAAGAAATCGTCATCATGTGTATAGCCGAGGACATTTGTAGTCTCATGCATGGTATCGCCGTCATAATACCTGTACACGTAATCATTATACTTGGCTCCGGCCGCAACATCCTTCTTACACTTCATGCTGCTGGTATAGGCTTTGACCTTGTTTCCGGCGGGAGTGAGATTTACAGGCTGGCCCTCCAGGGGATATCCGGGCTTGGGCCCTTCCACCGTGACCTGCCTGTTATCAAATTCGCCGTCTGAAAAGGTTCCGAAATTGGCCCCGTCTGTATTAAAGGTTATGTAGTTAAAGGAGGTACAGGACGCAAAAGTCCCTGCCGCGAGGGTTCCTCCGAATGCTCTTGGCATATTTGCCTTCGTGAGGTTAACGCAGCCTCCAAATAAATGTTCAACTGTATCAAGGTTGGTTATCGTAAGCTTGCTTCCGTCAAAATAATCAAGGTCTACCTCGGAGAGGTTGGGACATCTTCCGAAGGCACAGTTACCCACCTTGCAGCCCTTGGCCACATTGTTGAAGTCAAGCTTTGACATCTTGGTATTGTAAAAAGCCCCATTCCCGATCCATGTAACATTCTTGGGTATGGATATCACTCCGTCGGTTCCCGACATGGTCTTGAGATCGGTATCAAGGAAGGCCTGGGCGCCGATGATATCAAGGACGGACAGATCCGAATAGGTAACTGTTCCCAGGCTGGCACATCCCTGGAAGGCTTTGGAGCCCAGGCTTGTCAGTCCGTCGCCCAACGCAATGGAGCCCACATTGGTACAGTTCTCAAAAGCGGAGTTTCCTATCTGGCTTATGTTCTTGGGAAATACGACACTGTCAATATTTCCGGTATTCTTAAAGGCATCGTTACAGATGGCCGTAATATCCTTATGATCATCACAGACAAAAAGGGTCTCTGACGGATTCGGTTTATACTTGGTCCCCGGCGCGCTGTCTTCCTGCAAAGTACCTGAAAGGTCCGCCATCATGATCCCGGCGGTTTCATTTTCATGTTCTTCTTCCACAACCTCTTCCGGCTCTTCTTCAGGTGTCTCTTCTGTCTCAGGTTCTTCTATAGGCTCAGGATCAGGAGTTGCGGTAGGCTCTGCCTCCGGCTCTTTTGTGGGTTCCGGGGTAGGGGTTGCGGTAGGCTCTGCTTCCGGCTCTTTTGTGGGTTCCGGAGTGGGGGTTGCGGTAGGCTCCGCTTCCGGTTCTTTTGTGGGCTCAGGAGTAGGCGTTGCCGTAGGCTCCGGCTCAGGTGTCTCAGTAGGCACCGGTGTTGGTGTTGCCGTCGGCACGATCTCAGGCTCTTCCGTAGGCTCAGGAGACGGGGCTTCAGTGGGTTCGGGTTCTTCAATATCATCAATACCGTCCTCTTCAAGGCCGTCTCCTTCAGGAGCCTTGAACTGAGCTCTTATGGTTTTATCCCCATCTATCGTGGTGGACCAGTCCCACAACCATTTCTCAAATGTCCAGCCGTCTATCTCTGTACGGAAAACCGTCGGTTCTGTGACAGCATCCCCATTATATACGGTCACAGGGTCGCAAAGCTCTACATCGAAGTTTTCTCCCCCCATAAATCTTACCGTGAACTTTTCTTCTTCATCATATATGTTCAGCTTCTCGACATAGAACAATTCACTGCTGTTGTAATAGGTGGGGCTGGCAGGGTCACTTTCGTTGGTCTGCAGCGGGAAGGGAGTATCTATGACCAGCTCATACTTTTTTCCACCATCCTCCCAGGTGTCGATCTTCGGTGTATCGGCTGCAGCGGGCTTATCATTAATGAATCCGATGAAAAGAGGTAGATCACCATCAGGTTTATATTTGTCACCGCCGTTATTTTCAAAATAGTATTCTATCTTCTGCTGATCAGCATCCAGGGAATATATGGGACGGGGTTTCTCGGGATTGTTATAACCGCTAAGGTCAACTATATACAGATTACGTCCCCCATAGCTTACAGCCTCAGAATTGACAGGATATCCGCCGTAGTGGTCTGAACCCGTCGTAGGTACTGTTGTGGCAGGAGCAGGACTGTCATCCTGTACGGCGCATTTGATATAGTCTATATCATTGATCTTCTGGTAATGATCATCAGGTATGAGAGAGCCCTGGTAATCACTCGTATCGGGTGAATCGGCACTTACCCCGCCTACGGGAATGGCTGCGACAACGATAGAAGTAGCCAGCATAAGTGAACCTATGGTCCTTCTTACGCTCTTTTTCATGCGGAGTTTCTTCCTGCCCCGGCCTTTACCGCCGGAACTTCCTGCTGTTGCTGATCTTTCTACGGATCCGCCCGCAGCTCTGGTTGAGGTGTTTCCTGCAGATCTTGCCGAAGAGTTCACTGCAGATCTTGCCTGAGTGCTTCCTGTAGCCCTCACCCCGGAGCTTCCCGCAGTTCTTCCTGCAGCCCTTGTCACAGAGTTTCCTGCACTCCTTTCAGATGCTTTTGATCTCCCGGCAGCCCTTGCTTCT
>JAILLI010000054.1 GCA_024693225.1 Lachnospiraceae bacterium | reverse complement strand
TTAACTACCTTCTCCACGAAGCTGCCACACACCTTTATACCAACGCCCGCATGTATCATCCCGATGGCACGCTGCTAAAAGAATATCAAAGGGACGAAACCATTTCAGACGGATGGATTGCGGAAGCCGTGCGCGACCGGTTTTTCAGCATGCCCCGCCCGCTTCCCGTCTTCATGGTGGTGAACGATGCTCTGGTCTATGCCTGCATTCCGGGGAAAGAGCATTTCTTTCTTCTCGGCCCCACCCACTTTACCACCTCGGTGCGGGATTTCCGGTATCGCCTCAAAATCACGGCACCCCTACCGGCATCATCTCCCGCGGCACCGGACAAAGCCTCGGATTCCGTGTCACCGACTGAAGCCTCAAATCCCCCAACACCGACTCCAACCGCGAACCCCGCAGTGCCGGAACAGGATCCATTCCTCACCCTGCGTGAACAGGATCCATTCCTCACCCTGCGTGAGCAGATCCCCTTCAGCACATTGCAGATCTTAACGGATGACACCCTGCTTCTTTATAACAGCGAACAAAGCGGCGAAGAGGATGAGCCCTTCCTTACAAGCCTTTCCCTGATCAACCACAACTGCTTTCCCGAGGATTTAAAGGACAATACGGTCCCCACTCTCCACAACATGATCTTTGAAAAGGTAGAAAACGGCTTTGCCCATAACCCCATCGCCCATGAGCGTTTAGAGGTATCCTACATCAAAAACGGCGACGTGGAAAACCTCGCGAAGCTTTTGGAAGAGCGCTTCCCCGGCCGCTACGGAAAGGTCTCGAACGATCCTCTCCGGCAGGAGCTCTATCTGGCCGTGGTGGCCATCACCGTAGCCTGTCGCGCGTCCATCGACGCAGGGTTGCATTCGGAAACCGCCTTTTATTTAAGCGATGTATCCATTCAAAGGGTGGACGCCTGCACGGATCCGCACGAGATCATCCGCCGCACCGTGGAGGCGGAGCTCCATTTCGCCCGGGCGGTACGCGATATCAAAAAACGAAAAGCCGCTATTCCCGAAGTCGAAGAAAACCCGCACATCTCAAAATGCAAGGATTATATCTATGCCCATCTCCATGGGAAGCTGACCGTGCAGGAGATCGCAGCTGCCGTCGGACTGGAGACAAACTATCTCTCCGCCCTGTTTAAAAGCTGCGAAAAAAAGACCCTGAAGCAGTATATTATCGAGGAGAAGATCCGCCTGGCGGAAAATCTGTTAACCTATTCCTCTTATACTGTTTCAGAGATCTCTTCTTATCTCGGTTTTGCCTCCCAGAGCCATTTGGGATTGGAATTCAAGAAGATCACCGGCAAAACACCGGGACAATACCGCGCGAAATATGCCAATGAGGATTTTATGAAGGAAAGCCTGGACGTCACAGGTCTGCCGTGAAACCGTTTTCAAGATCCGCAATGATATCATCAATATAGTGTTCTCACATCCTCAAGAACCGAAGGACCGGAACAGTTACAAAAACGATACTACACACTGTTTTCTTAGCTATACTTTCCTGACCAGCTCCTCAATCAGCCGATTTACAATTTCCGGTGCATCGGTATTGGAATTATGTCCCGCGTCTTTTATCCATTTTATAGGAATCCCGGTATTTTTATGCCACGCCTTATTATATCGGATACATGAGCCGGCATGATCCTTTTCTCCGCAGATTAAAATAGCCGGGCACTTAATTTCATAGGGCAAATTTGCCTCCATTGCCTCCGCCAAGATCCGAAAACCATGGCCTGAAATTTTTGCATATCGTTTTTGATCCCCATCATAGGTCATCATCATCTTATGCATTATTTTTCTTCCATAGTTCGACGTAGCAACACCATTCGTCCCCGTCTTCAAAAGAGATTTCCATGGATAGTATCGATACACCGGCTCCATACGCTTCAACAGCCAGATTTCCGCGGCCGTCACATATCTTCGCTGCAAAGGCGCCGAATCCACAGAAACAAATCCTTTTAACTTTTTAGGGAACAATTGTGCATACGCCTGCCCCACGTAACCGCCCATGGACTGACCGATAATGACAGGATGGTCAAATCCCTCTTTTACCAGGATTTCGTCCAGCCATCCTGCTTTATCCATCAGATTAAAATCAAAGCGAAAAGGCCATGAAGCAGCGTGCCCCGGTGCATCCCATACGAAAACAGGATACTTCCCTTCAAAGTATTCAATTTGTTTTTTAAACAGTCTGTGATCTGCGGTGAGGCCCGGCAAAAAGACCAACTGTAAATCACAGTTTATCGCCTCTTTATTTATCCAATAATGTATATCGCCACAAAAAGTCTCTAAAATTTGTTCTGTCATAATCCCCCCTCCTGGCAGATTTTTCTGCGGTTGCCGCAAATATTTCTTGTATGATTATATCATTCCAACGATATATCACCAAGATGAAGCAAGAAATTTTTGCGGATAGGTACATTTTTTCTTTCCTAAAATAGTATCAAAAAGGTATCACGACAATCGAGAGGGGGGGGATTTCATCCCCCCCTACTCGCCACAGCTACGCCCGTCATTTCAAGCCTATCGGTCTTTCGATGATGGGCTGGCGCCAAAGCCTCACTGGTGCGCAAGCGCCCCGATGAGGCCCTGGCTTGCAGCCTACACAAAAAAGGCCTGAAATCATGTTTTTTTAACATGATTCCAGGCCTTGAAGATACTTGATTTGTTATACCGACCTCTAAGCCACTCCGGGTCTACTCAAACTCGCAAATACATTTTCTGAACAGTGTATTTTGAGCGAATTTAGGTCGGTTAAACAGTTCATTTCTGAACGGTTTAAATGTATCTACTATACTTTTTTAAGTTTATATTGTCATTTTATTATCACGGATGACAATGCTATAGCTTCCTTGGTGGGTATCACTCACCCCAATAATCTATAGACTCCTGCGTGCGTCCGGATATTCCAAACAGGTCCATCATGAAATCTTCACGTTCGTTATAGATGTTCACAACATAAATACTATCCTGTTCAATCCGGTAAAACACGTAGTTCTTTGCAACAAAAATGCACAAGCAATCTGTATCTACACCGTACATTCCACGAACAGAAATACCTATCTGTTCATTCTCTCGTAATGATCGGACACTGCTTCCTATCTCTTTGATAACCTTTTTCCTGACATCCCCACCAAATTGGAAATCAAGATACTTTTTAAGTTCCCTCATTTTTTCAACATAATCTGGTGAGTACTTTAATTTTTTCAATCTATTATCCCCATTTCGCGGTCAAAGTCATCCGCATCAATCCACCCTTCTCGATTTGCCCGCTCTTCAGCTCTTCTCAAATCAGCAGCGAGTGCCCTAGCAGCTCTGATCCTATCCAATTCATCAGCTTCAGCAACCGTCATGATTGCATATGCTCCATGACCGTTTCTGGTAAGATAAACACGTTTTTTATTATCAACTTCTTTTAGGACCTCTGTATAGTTCCTCAAATCTGAAATTGGCATTATGCTTGGCATATTCACACCTCTTTCCATAAATTGTTCTACAATAAACCTATTCTTATAATACGACACAAAAAGTACATGCGCAAGTATATTTACGTGTTAATTTGCGCGTTGTTTCGCCTCTTGATCCATAGTCAGATCGTTTCTACGTCATTATACAAAAAACACCTGTAAACAGGTATTTATCAATTCCTTGATTACAGATGCTCTCCCTAGCCTTTATCTGTTATATCCATTTTATCGGCATAGCCGCATTTTGTACGGTCGTCAATAAGATTTAATTCCCCAAAAACAAGAAGAAGAAAATATACTATATCCCTGGGCAACATACTTTGCCCTATGACAGGCTCGTTACTCGAGCTCTATCGTACTTGCACATAAAAAGCCGCCATGAACGGCACGAGTTTTTCTGATACTTTTGTTATGGCCTTTACGCCGCCTATGATAACAAGACCGACCAGTACGCAGAGGATAACGGCGGTTATGATGGTCAGTATCCATCCTGATGCTTTATCGGTGGCAAAACTCTGCCTTACATTTGATGCCACGGCATTTGCCGGTACGGAGCTTCCTATGCCGAGACCGCATATCGAGGCCAGCAGCGCAAATGCTATCCCCAGCCACTTCAGATTGAGTCCCCTGTCCAGAGCGTACATGGCTCCCCCGAGCATCGATCCGTCTTCACTCTTAACACGGTATTTCACGGCTATGAGAGTCTCCGCATACTTGGTGGCGATCCCGAAAATACCCGTCAGCCACATCCAGAGAACAGCCCCGGGACCTCCGATGGCGATCGCCGTTCCGACTCCAACGATATTTCCCGTTCCGATCGTAGAGGAAAGTGCTGTTGTAAGCGCACCGAACTGAGAAACATCTCCCGGTGCGTCTTTGTCTTTTGTGACGGACAGCTTTATTGCCTTAAAGATCTCCTTTTGTATAAACCCTGTCCTGAAGGTCATAAAAAGATGTGTGCCGAACAGCACGGCTATCAGCGGCCATCCCCATAAATAATTGTCAATGCTGTCTATTATCGATGCTATGTTCACTTGATCCCGATCCTTCCCTGGCCGTACGGATCCGAATAATCCTCACCGATCGTGCCGCCGAGGTCTTCCACTATATAGTCGATAAGAAGCTGGTTATCAAGTCCTGCATCTTCGACCACGACCGTGGCACCGTCAAACGATGAATATCCGTTTCCGTTTCTCATCAGTATAAATTCATTTCCGGCTACCGTGTATTTTGAATCCGGATCCAGCGGTTTATCACCGATCATGATATCCGAAACACGGCGCTCTCCCTTAATTCCGGTCATCATGCCGTTCTCATCCACGGTGCATCCGCTCTTAACACTTGTATCAACCTTGAAGCTCATACCGGAAACCTGCAGGAATCCTCCTTCCTCATCCGGGACCGATCTGCAGCTCCATTCGAGCGCATCTTCTATCTGCCGGCCGGTAACCTCTATCACAACGTTCTTATTGCCAAACGGATGAACACTTATGATATCTCCGTATGTGATATCGCCCTTTCCTATATCCGCTCTTACGCCTCCTCCGTTTACCACGCCTATATCGGCACCGGTGCGGATCCGTACCGCATCAGCACAGAGATCACCCATGTTTGTCTCGCGGTTTCTGACCATACGGACCGGAACACCCTTTTCATCTTTTTGTTTAGGATCATTGATCGTAAGAGAGACATCGGTCCTGGCGATGACCTGTTTTGTCTTTTCTTCTATCTCCGCCTGGACACTGCTAATATCATCCGATACTTCATTATGGATATTGAAAAGTGCAGGGACACTCTCCGAGTTTTCCCATACCCAGATCCCCGTATCTGCCGAGCCGTCTTCAGCTTTGATATGACTGTATCCTATCCCGCTGAACTTGTATCCGCATGCGATCCTCGGAATCTCCTTACCATCCCTGTTCTTTAACACCATCTGATCGAGGTCATGACTGTGGCCGTCCAAAACGACATCTATGCCTGTCGTATTGGCTATGATATCCATGCAGTTGTACGGTGCCGAATCTTCTTCATTTCCGACATGTGCCATCAGATATACATAATCAACGCCCTCGGCGACTGCCGCATCAACGGCATCCTGAACGGCCTGATAAAGCTGGCTGCCGTCTCCCTGCATAAATCCGTATACATAATTGCCGTCCTTATCCTGAAACGTCTTCGGTGATACCGATGTCAGCGTCTCCGGCGTCGTCACTCCGACAAAAGCAAATCTTTTACCTCCGGCCTCTTTTATAAGATAGGGTGCAAAAACAGGCTCACCGTTTTTGGTAAAGTTACAGCTGATATAGGGAAAATCAGCCAGCTCGGTGTATTTGATGAACTCATCTATTCCGTAATCGAATTCATGATTACCCGGGATCGCGATCTCATATCCGAGTGCGTTCATTATCGGCATGATCGCTTCACCTTTTGAAACGGTACCTATAAGTTCGCCCTGAACATGATCCCCGTCATCCACAAGTATGACATCGCAGCCTCTCATCCTGAGGCTGTCCAGTATCTGTTTAAGTCCGGCGTAGCCGAATCCCTGATTCACGCCGCAGTGGATATCCGCGGTACAGAGGATATATATGTCCCTGTCCGGCAGCGAGGGGGTATCATCGGCATCTTCGCTCTGTGAAGCCGCGTCAGCGGACTGTCCGGCATTATCGGTCGAAGCTCCTGTTTCCGCCGTTTCGGCATTATCGGTCGAAGCTCCTGTTTCTGCCTTTTCAGCATCTGCAGCCTCCTGCACGATCTCCTGTGTCTTCTCCGGGTTTTGGGCCATTGATCCGACAAGCTGTGCAACCTGATCAGGATCGACATTACAGCCCGACAGCATGAGTGACACAGCAAGCATGGCAACAGATATCATCGTACTTATCGCGGTTTTTCCTGTCATATGTTTCATTTTTATCTCTTCCCTTCCCTGTTCCTTTACGAACAGCTCTCCGGTAAAATCCTGTGAAAACATTCTATCGCGCTTTCACACGGCGTGCAATGCATATATTGTACAGACGCAAGTCATACGGTTTATTACCACAGCATACTGGCGTGCTTTACAAAAGAACTCTTTTACAATAATATGTGGCTGAACAGTTACGGAGGAATGACATTGTACCGGATAGAAAGCTTTGATCACACAACAGAATGCCCGACACTGGATCTTACTCCTTCCCTTTTTCATGATGCATTAAGACTTGATCCGGGAAGCCTGGACAGATTCCATGTTGCAAACTCTGTGGGGGATGATTTTGACATCGTCTACTATGACAACAATGACGATATCGAACCCCTCGACACATATCCCGAATATCAGAAGCCGCCGTTCATGGCAAGTTACCGCATTTATGACGAGGAGGACACGGACTCGTTGTGGATGGGTTTCTTTGACGGCGTCAGCAACATGATTTTTGAAGAGCTGAACGAGTATACGATCGTTCTGACAAAGCTGGTTCTGGAGCATACGGATATTGAAGTTTACTGCATGGATCAGCGCATCCTCTGGTTTATACCGTCAGACGCAAGACTTCACGTCTGTGATAAGTTTCCGGAAGCTTTGGACAAAGACAGCCTTCTGTATATTCAAAAAGAGCTCGGATCCGGCATCGAAGACGGGAGATTCCGCACCCTCAGCAGTACATATGCGTTTCATAACGTATTCCTGTTGCAATGGATACTGGACGGCCGGGATCTTTCACATTTTAAGTTCATTACGGTTGATATTGACGAATGGGCCGGGATCGGACTGATACTGTCCTACTGCAGGAGATACAGGATCGCCTTCGAAAGGTTCGACCTCAGATTCGTACATAACGGCAACGGTAAACTCGGCAAGTTTAACGAAGATCATCTACTGGAATACTTTGCGCTCGATCTTCATGATGAGGAGTCCGATGATGACAATACACTTGTAGTTCCAAGCTTTATGGCATTGACAAAGACCAAATTCATTAAAGGGATCCCGCACTCGATCGACGAATCGATCATCACTCAGAAGTTCAAAGCCGAAATGGACGAATATTATGACGGACTGTTCGGCAGCGAAAAAGTACTCGGGGTCATGATCCGCGGAACCGATTACGTCACGGCCGGAATGACCGGCGACAGGAAGATGGCTACTGCCGTGGAAATGGCGCCGCTTATTCACGATTGGATCGGAAAATACGGATTTGAGCGGATATTTCTTGCTACCGAGGATGAGGATGCACTCGAATATATGCGCAGCGAGTTCGGACACATGCTGGTCGCACTGTCGCAGGAGCGCTTAAAACTTTCGGATCTTCGCCAAAACGAACTCATATCCGTTTACGAGAAAGAACATGCGGACGGGATGTACGAAGAGAAGCTCGAAGATACGACCGTCAATTATTTCTATGCTCTTTATATGCTCTCGAAATGCGACAGCTTTGTCTGCTCTGGCCGGTGTAACGGCTGGGATGTCGTGCTGTCTCTCAACAACGACCGGTTCAGCAGATGCTACAAGTTTTCGGTCGGAATAGAAAGTCCCGGATCTTTGTGATCCGGGAACTTTTTCAGAACCGTTTTTCTTACCGTCTTTATACAATGGTTTTCCTTCGAAGAAATCTTCTGTGTGACCGACGCGGTGCGGGCGCATCTTCAGACTGCAGGGCTTCTATGTTTTCGATCATTTCAACATCCTCCAATATGTTTCCGCCCGTTACTTCTTCCAGTTCTTCCTCATTGATCTTCAGATCCTTATTGTCTTTCTTATGATTTTCCTCCATTGATTCATTCACTTTAAGGGGTTCAACAGATTACAATATGATGATAGCGTAGCATCAGTCACACTTGTGTCACTCTCCCCTCAATATCTCTGATGATATACGTGCTTCTACTATATATAGTGGCATCAATTATAATTCCGGCGCAAAATATATACATATTATATGCATTATCTCCTTTTCAGAGTCTTTTTGTCGTCAAAATGACATCATACTCAATTCACTTTTATCGTGAACGTCACATCCATTGTGGCGTTTCTGTAATTCTTGTCTCCTGCGGCTGACACCTTGACTTTGATCTTATAGGAACCTCTCTTCAAGCCTTTCTTTATCTTAATCCTTCCTGTCTTTTTATCAGCAGTAAGACTCTTAGCTAAATTTTTCTTTCCTTTCTTGGCCGAAGATAGCTCTTCTGCCCAGTATACAATAGTATATCATATTATATCATAACAGATACTCCCTGATTTTCTTTTCTATTCGTTTAATATCCAGCAACATCCTCTCGGACTCCATAGTGATGATCAGATTTTTTCCAACCTCAATCCCCATCTGCTCATACAGATTGATCTTTGTCAATGCATTTTGGGCATATTCTCCATCTGATATGAGCCCGAAATGTTCCCAGTAGACAGTTCTTCTTGTCCTTACATTAAGCAATGCAAAATCAGGATACAGGTTTTTCCCATTTACTGCTGTTATTTGAGGTTCGTAGACGTAAGGGATACCAAATTTTTCAAACAGATCCGCTAATATTTTTTCTGATTTTGATCGGACCAATTCGCCTCTTTGGGTCTGATATTTCCCTTCCTCGGGATATGGATTGCAACCGCCTTTATTATGTTCCCGCCACTCCATAATATAGTTCTCGTCAGAAGGGATGATCGGATTGACCAAAGCCTTTCTGGCCTGGCTCAGATTATCATAAGCCCTCGTAATAGATTCGATATCATAAATCTCAGTAAACCTTTCAACCCTGTTTCGCACAGTTAACAGATTTTCTAAAAGTGAATTATAATAGTCTCTTTGAACTATCCTTTTAACTCTGTCTATATCCTTTACCTTGATATATTCAAGTTTTCCATCTGCTCTCTGTAAATAATACTGATAACCGTTCTTTCTTTTTGAGCTTTTGACAGGTCTGTCATCATCGATCCTGATAGCACTCAAGGCTGTCCTCGTAGTAGATATGAGTTGATCAAGCCATTTGATCTGCTGATTTAATTCCTTTGAATAATCTAAAATTTTCTCTACCTCCTTGTTGTCCGTGTCAGGTTGAATTAACCACCCGGAGGCGGTTTCCGCCCGCCGCCGGCATTATTATGATCTCAGTTTTTCTTTATGACACTTCCCTCATATTCCAAGCGCTTTAGGAGTGTCTTACGTTTTCCTTATGACACTTCCCTCATATTCCAAGCTCATTAGGAGTGTCTTACGTTTTCCTTATGACACTCCCATCGTATTCCCAGTGCTTTAGGAGTGTCTTACGCTCTTCTTTATGACACTCCCATCGTATTCCCAGTGCTTTAGGAGTGTCTTACCCTCTTCTTTATGACACTCCCATCGTATTCCCAGTGCTTTAGGAGTGTCTTACCCTCTTCTTTATGACACTTCTATCATATCCCTATGCCATTAGAAGTGTCTTCGGTTGCCTCAATTGCTTTATTTCGACACTCCGTCACTTCTCAAATACCCTTACAAGTGTCTATGAATTATTATTTTTTTCTTTCGGGGAGATTTATACACTACGTTACAACCCATCTTCTAAAACGAGTGTCAGACCTGTGTGAAGGCACTAAATAGATACACTTAAGACCATTTGATCGTCGTGTCCGAGTATCCTTACGCTTTTAACTATAAAATACAGACGCAGATATTACTGTAAATTATGGATTTACCCGGCAAGATAATAACTGCCGGAAATCGATCTGCCACAGAAAAAGAATTTAAAACAGTATTGCTCGTAATAATATAACTCAAAACAATAAAAAAAACAAGACCCCGAAGCCCTTGCCATATGCGGTTATAAGCCCTTGCAATAAGCGGTTATAAGCCCTTGTCATCAGCAGTATAAACCCTTGCCGTCAGCAGTATAAGCCCTTGCCGTCAGCGGATCTTTGGGCGGTGATGTTTGTTCCTGTCCCCGGACAATATGAAATATACGGCATGAGGCAAAACCTTTTATACCGTCACACGTTCTGTACGTCCGGATTCTCTTCGTAGAATCTGTTATATTTCCAAGGCTCACACCTTCCCTAGGACATAAAAAAACCTTGCAGCCGTTTTAGGGTTACAAGGTTTATAAGTTTGCCTCTTTTAAAGGTTTTGAGGGTATTAAAGTTTGTCCGGGGACAGTTCCCGGTCACTCTAATTCTATGGTTCCGGGCGGTTTGCTGGTCAGATCGAACATTACCCGGTTCACCCCTTTGACCTCGTTGATTATGCGGCGCATACATGTCTGCTGTACTTCGAAGGGGATCTCACAGCATTCGGCCGTCATGAAATCTGTGGTATTCACGGCACGGAGCACGACTGCATAGTCATATGTCCTGAAGTCTCCCATGACACCAACGGAGCGCATGTTTGAAAGAGCCGCAAAATACTGGCCCGGCCTTTCCTTAAGGTCGGCCCTGTCGACCTCCTCTCGGAAGATCGCATCAGCCTCCTGAACCATCCTGACCTTATCAGCCGTAACCTCTCCGACTATACGTACACCCAGGCCGGGGCCCGGAAAAGGCTGCCGCCTGACCAGGCTGTCGGGAAGACCCAGTTCCTTGCCGGCCCGCCTTACCTCATCCTTAAAGAGCATGCGAAGAGGCTCTATGATCTCCTGAAAATCAACGCAGTCCGGAAGGCCTCCGACATTATGATGTGATTTGATGACTGCCGATTTGCCCAGACCCGATTCGATCACATCAGGGTATATGGTTCCCTGAACAAGATAATCTACAGCACCTATCTTCTTTGCTTCTTCCTCGAACACACGTATGAACTCTTCGCCTATTATCTTTCTCTTTTGCTCAGGTTCCTCTACACCTGCAAGCTTTTCGTAAAATCTGTCGGCGGCATTTACTCTTATAAAATTAAGATCATAGTTGCCCGAAGGCCCGAATACGGCCTCTACCTGATCTCCCTCATCCTTTCGCAAAAGCCCGTGATCAACGAACACGCAGGTCAGGTTTTTTGCAATCGCTTTGGACATAAGGACTGCCGCAACCGATGAATCGACCCCACCTGACAGAGCGCACAGGGCTTTTCTGTCTCCTACTGTCTCCCTTATCTGTCTGATCTTTTCGTCTACAAAAGAATCTATCTTCCAGTTTCCGGCACAGCCGCATATCGTGTAAACGAAATTTGATATGATCTTCTTCCCTTCACGGGTATGAGTGACTTCCGGATGAAACTGTGTGGCATACAGCTTTCTAATTGGATCTTCCATGGCGGCAACCGGGCATACGGCCGAGTGTGAGGTTATCCTGAAGCCGTCCGGTACCTCCTCTATATAATCGGTATGGCTCATCCATACATCCGTTTCCTCATCGATCCCGTGGAGAAGCTTTGATGAAGTATCGACCGTAACCTTTGTCCTTCCGTATTCGCTGACGGGTGCAGTCGTGACCTTACCTCCGAGCATATAAGCCATGAGCTGGGACCCGTAACATATCCCAAGAACAGGGATACCCAGTTCCAGAACTGCCCTGTCATAATGAGGCGAAGCATCCTCATACACACTGTTTGGACCTCCCGTAAAGATAATGCCTTTCGGAGCCATTTTCCTTATCTCATCAAGGCTCATTGTGTAGGGATGCACCTCCGCATACACATTGCACTCACGTACGCACCTTGCTATAAGCTGATTGTACTGTCCCCCGAAATCCAGGACTATTACTTTTTCCTCATTGCCGACCATCGTCTTCTCCTGTTCTTATCCGGTCATCTTCACCGGCCTCATCAAGTTTTGTATAGTATTCCTCAAATTCTCCTCTAGCCTTTTTGTAATATGGTTCAAGCCTTTTATCGAACTGTGAACCCATACCCTCCATTATGATAGAGTCCGCTTTTTCAAAGCTCATCTTTTCCTTGTAGACCCTCTTTGATACAAGCGCATCATACACGTCCGCAACTGCCATTATGCGTGCCTCGAGGGGTATCTGCTCTCCGCTGATACCTTCCGGGTATCCCGATCCGTCCCATCTCTCATGATGATAATGTGCAACATTTTCGGCTATCTTTCTGAAGCTGTCATCATCAGTATCCTTTAATATCTCATGAACAATCCTCTTCCCCTCATTCGCATGTTCTTTCATCTTTTCGAATTCCCAGGGCTCAAATCTTCCGGGTTTTCGAAGGATATCGTCATCAACGGCTATCTTTCCGAGATCATGCATGGGCGCCGCTTTTACAATGTCGTCATAGAATTCGTCTGTAATGTCAAACTCACCGTTCGAATATCTGCGGATCTTTTCCATAAGGATGCGGACAAGTTCACTGGTACGTCTGATATGGCCACCCGTTGAATTGTCACGGCTCTCTACCATGGTCGCCATTCCGAGGATAAGGGCATTGTGCATCTCAACAATATGTTCAGTCTTCTGACGGACTTCCTTTTTCAGATTCTCCTTATATTTCAGATCCTTTGTATTGTCTATAAAAAAGAACTGGTATCCGCATTTTTTTTGCCCGTCATAAAGGTAGCTTATATTGACGTAGTAGATCCTCTCGCCGCCTGCATCCTTACACGTGAACTGATCTCTCCTGATCCCCTTTGCTTCAGCTTCGCAAAAGCTGTCCAGCCACTTTATCAGGTTGTCCCCAAACAGTCTGTAGTCCCTTATGGATGTATCTATACTCACCCTTTTTATATCCGGTATTATCTTTCTTGCCACTTCATTGCTTCCCAGATAATTCAGTTTCAGGTCAAGGGATATGAAGCCTGTATCGCCTTCGCGTGCAAGTGAATCTATCCCGGTATCGATTATGTCATACATACTGATCTTCTGTATGATGACCAGATAGACCGCAAGCGTCATATTATAGAACAGGGGGACCAGATAGTATATCGAATCCGATATTCTATCGATCCATAAACCCGCTATACACAGAAGGAAGGGTATCATCAACAGCTTAAGTATCTTTACGGATACTTCCACCTTCTTGACATAGGTATATATGAGCACACCGATACCGGCCAGGAAATACATCGTGAGCACGATATTGAACAGTGTGTGTCCCCACCCGTATTCCTTGGTGACCCTTACAAGACCGTTAACGCGCGAAAATTCGACATTCTCATAAAAAAATCTTGTTACACCGATCGAAAGCACGAGCGCATACATGACCATCGACAGGCTCACCATCGCGGCTTTCATCCATTTGGGCACCACAAGGCGGGTCAGTCTGATAACAGCAAAAAAGATCAAAAGCGGAAGAAAGCATCCTCCGATATAGATCATCTTCTGGGCGATCAAAGCCTCTCCAAGTGACTGTGCTGTAAAATAGAATAAATAACCTAGATCATTGACGGTAATGAGTACGAATATGAGGGCAAGGCTTACGTCAAACCTTTTACGCCATTTCATCACAAGTATCAGTGTGAATAAAGCCGCCACGATCAGCATGACGATATAATATAAAAGATGCATATGATCACCCCTTTTTGTATATGTATCTTCAAGTACACGGGTTTCAGACAGTCTGACTTAATACAACGGACGGATCAGGTCCGGTTGATCTGAAACCATTGTATCAGATTATATCACAAACAAAAGGCCCGGACATTAAAATGTCCGGGCCGGGATGCACATCTTCTATACTATTCCCTGTGCCTTCATTGCGTCTGCAACCTTCAAAAAGCCTGCTATGTTTGCACCTGCAACATAGTCGCCTTCAAGGTCATACTTCTTTGCAGCATCATCAAGGTTATGGAAAATGTTGACCATTATCCCCTTGAGCTTGGAATCAACTTCCTCAAATGTCCAGGACAGTCTCTCCGAGTTCTGGCTCATCTCAAGCGCTGATGTCGCAACACCGCCTGCGTTTGCAGCTTTACCGGGAACAAAGTAAACCTTGTTATCCTGGAAATACTTGGTAGCTTCGAGGGTTGTAGGCATATTGGCACCTTCGCATACGGCGATTACACCGTTTGCAACAAGCTTCTTGGCATCTTCAAGATCAAGCTCGTTCTGTGTTGCGCAGGGAAGTGCTATATCAACCTTGATCTCCCACTGGTTTGTACCTTCCTTGGCCTTGTCATGGTACTGGGCCGAAGGACGCTTTGCGGCATACTCGGTAAGTCTTGCACGATTGACTTCCTTGACTTCCTTGAGAAGTTCTACGTCAATGCCTTCGGGATCATATACCCAGCCTGTTGAATCGGAACATGTGACGGGCTTTGCACCGAGCTGCTGTGCCTTCTCGATGGCGTAGATGGCAACATTACCCGAACCTGAAACGGCACATGTCTTGCCCTTGATATCAACTCCGTTGCATTTTAACATCTCTTCAGTGATGTAAAGGAGACCGTAACCTGTTGCCTGTGTCCTTGCAAGCGAACCGCCATAAGACAGGCCCTTTCCTGTAAGAACACCCTCGTACAGGCCTGTAAGCCTCTTGTACTGACCATACATGAAGCCTATCTCTCTTGCGCCTGTTCCGATATCACCTGCAGGAACGTCCGTATCAGCGCCTATATACTTGAAGAGTTCCGACATAAAGCTCTGGCAGAAAGCCATGACCTCACGGTCTGACTTACCCTTGGGATCAAAATCCGAACCACCCTTGCCGCCGCCGATGGGAAGGCCGGTAAGTGAATTCTTGAATATCTGCTCAAAGCCGAGGAACTTTATGATACCGAGATTTACGGAAGGGTGAAGACGAAGGCCGCCCTTGTAAGGTCCTATGGCTGAATTGAACTGAACACGCATTGCATTGTTGACCTGTACCTGTCCCTTGTCATCTACCCAGGGAACCCTGAAAAGGATCTGACGCTCGGGAGTTGTAAGTCTCTCAAGAAGTGCGTCCTTTCTGTACTCTTCTTCGTTTGCTTCAATGACAACACGAAGGCTCTCAAGTACTTCCTTGACAGCCTGATGGAATTCGGGCTGTGCGGGGTTCTGTGCTACTACTCTTTCGTAAACCTCATCAACATACGACATTTTCTTATCCTCCATATTTGAATAAAAATGCGCATAAACAGTATGTTTATGCAAAAAGGCGCACCGAGGGCATTACCCCTCGAGCGCCTTTGCTCCTAAGCAATAATATACCAGCGATTACCAATTTGCAAGCATTAATTTATGCTGCCTTTGCAGACTGCCTCCTGAATGTCTGGAAGCCTTCAACGATAAGGATGATGGCAAGGATGAACATTGCAATGGCAAATACAAGCTGGAACCAGTCTCCCCACATTGCAGGGTTCTCAGCCAGACCTGCAATGGTCTTGCAGAGGCTGATGATCTTCTGAGCCAGGAATGTAAGTGTTGCGATAAGCATAAAGCACATGGGGATATAGAACATCTTGTTGTTCTTACCCACTTCACCGAGCCATGCTGCAACAGCCATAAGGGCAATACCTGCAAGGAGCTGGTTTGCAGCACCGAACAGTCCCCAGATCTGTGAAAGTGACAGACCGCCGAGTACGCAACCTACAACAACCATAAGGGTCGTACCGAAAAGGGGATGTGCAAGGAGCTTTCTGATACCCTTTGCATCCTTCCATGTTTCTTCGTCATCGGTAAGGAAAAGCTCGGAGAACATAAATCTTGAAAGCCTTGTACCTGTATCAAGCGATGTAAGTGCGAATACGGAAACAGCAAGTGTGAGCAGTGCGTAGATGGTCGTATAAACCTTTGTTGTCTCATCTCCGAACATTGTTGCGATACCTGCACCAAATGCTGCAGAAGGTGAACCGAAGTCACCGTTTGTGAACTTGCTCCATACCATACCTACCGCAATAAGAGAAATGATACCCAGAGCACTCTCGATAAGCATCGAGCCGTAACCTATGGCCTTTGCATTCTTCTCGTTGTCAAGCTGCTTACTTGATGTACCTGTTGAGATAAGGCTGTGGAAACCTGAACATGCACCGCACGCAACCGTGATAAAGAGTGCCGGGAACAGGTTACCGATCTTGGTCGACCAGCCTGTGAATGCAGGAAGATCAAATGATGCGCTGCCTGTAAATGCAGAGATCACGATACCGAATACAGCAAGAGCCATCATTGCATAAAGCAGGAATGATGAAAGGTAATCACGGGGCTGAAGCAGGATCCATACAGGAACCAGTGAAGCAACCGCGATATAGATACCGATTATGACGATCCATGCAGTACGTCCGATGGCAAGACCGCAGTTAAGACCGATGATCGTTGAGATAACGATACCAACGATACCGATGATGGTTGCGGGAAGTGTCTTGACACCTGCTCTGTTTGTGATGATACCATAGATTATCGCAAGGATGATGAACAGGAATGAGATCATGGCTGTTGTCTGGTTACCGTTGGGGTTTGCGACAAAGCCGAACTGTCCCGCATCATCTGCGGTAAAGAAGGTACCTGCAACAACGTTTACGAACGAAGCGATAACAAGGATGAGTACAAGGAGCGCAAAGACAATGAAAAGCTTCTTGGCTCTCGGACCCATGGAATCCTTGATGATCTCGCCGACCGACTTACCTTCATGTCTGATCGAAGCGAACAGTGAACCGAAATCCTGTAATCCTCCGAAGAATATACCACCGATAACACACCAGAGAAATACGGGGATCCATCCGAATACCGCTGCCTGGATAGGTCCGTTGATGGGGCCTGCTCCCGCTATTGATGAAAAGTGATGTCCCATGAGTACTGCAGGCTTTGCTGCAACATAGTCAACACCATCCTCCATTTCTACAGCCGGAGTCTTCTTGGCGGGATCGATGCCCCACTGCTTTGCAAGCCATGAGCCATAATAGATATAGCCGATGACAAGCAGGATGATAGCTGCAATGATGATTAATAATGCTGTCATGTTTCTCTCCTCCCTATAAGATCTTATAGTATATTGCCAACGAGTTTTCTGAGACTGCGGCCCTGGTGGTTAAAATAAGCCACACCCTCCGAGCACCCGATTGCAACCAGCCTGTAATTACTCCAGCCGAAAAATCCGAACTTCCAGCTTTTGTAATGGCGCATCTTCCGGATCTTCTTTCCGATCCCCTCATCTATCTTTCCTGCCACTATTATAAGAGTGACATCCGTATTCCTGTGGTCATATCCCGGCTTGGCATGTGATACGCCTCTCTCCCATGCCGCCTTGTCATAACGTATAAGGTCTTCTTCCCCCAGCCTGTCACACCTGGCAAAATACACATACTCACTGGTATTGATGTCGGCAACCTTCGCTGCCTTGATCAGATAATACTGCTCATTGTGCGATGCAAAGACGGCCTCGGCCACAAAGGGTTCCTCAACATTATCCGTGTTGATGTTGTAATAATTCGCAAATAAAGGAAGAAGGGCCGAAAGTGCCTGATCTTCCGTCATATCTTTCACAGTTCGCATCTAATATAAAATATTACATCATCTGTTACACAAAATCTAGGATGTAATTCCGACTAATCCACTATATAATAGAACTTAATCAACGACTATTCAAGATATTTTTGGAAATATTCACTGTCACTTATGACCCGCAAGGTGACCGGTGTACCTCATCCCCTACTTGCATAAGAAGTCTAAAATAAGTAAAATGTTGCACATGCACAGATTTTCATCCTTTATGAAAAAAACTGCCGGGTGGCTTGCGGCAGTCATGATAGCCTTGTTTATATGCAATCTGGCCTGTTTTTCATTCTATGATCCCTGCCAGGAACTGCCCCGCCAACGGGGGGCCACAACCGGTTTTCTCCTTCCTGACAGTCACGGCGTTTACGGGCTGGAAGGATACTGCATTGCCCATATAGATGATAAGGGCTATGTCAACCGTAACATGCCCCGGTCAAAAGACTATATCGTTGTTGCAGGCGCCTCCCATACCGAGGGTCTGTTCATAAAACAAGACAGGCGCTATACCGATCTTTTAAACGATATGACCTTTGACGACGGTCAGAACCATGTGATCAACATAGGCAGGTCAGGCAACTATTTCTCCGTATGTCTCCAGCATCTTGACGGTATAGTCGGGGAATTTCCGGATGCAAAAGCCTACGTGATCGAGACCGACTCTCTTGCTTATGATACAAAAGCCCTCTACGATTCCATGACAGAATGCGGATATGATCCCGGTGAGACTGCCGACAGCCTTATGGCCGGTCTTGATAAAAGGCAGAAGCTTCTGATCAGAGCCAAAGAGTATCTTCCTCTCCTCCGCCTCATCCGCAAACAGTATTATACATATCTCGGTGCTAAGGAAGAGGCTGAAGGACCCGGCTCCGATATACTCGATCCCCTTTTCTGGAAGAGCGAATATGAGGGGGATTTTGAAAAGGCTCTCGACGATCTTATGAAATTCATAAGGACCAGGACCGACAAACAGGTCGTCATACTCTATCATCCCGCCGTAAAGCTTGAAGAGGACGGGACCATGACCATACTTACCAACAATGCGGAACCCTATTACGAAAAGGTCTGCCGCAAAAACGGCATAGATTTCGTCGATATGACACAGCCTTTCCTTGATGCATATGAAAAGGAAAAGGTGGTCCCTTACGGCTTTTGCAATACCACTTTGGGGGACGGACACGTTAACCGTGCGGCGCATATGATGATGGCAGCCGAGCTTAAAAAGGTGATCAGATGGTAAAGGGGACAGGAAAGATAAATGACATAGTGCTCCTTATCATGTGCTACGCATTCTATCTCTTTTTTGATGTGCGCGGCCTTTTTATCCTCATTGCCGTATCGGTATTTTCCTACATGGGCGGCAGGCTGATCTATGACTGCCACCGGGCGGGGGACCGCACAAAGGCCGGTATGTTCTTCGGGATGTTTTCGGCAGCCCTTATCGGACTCCTGTGTTACTTTAAATATGCGGCGCGCTTACCCCTTCCCGTCGGCATTTCATTTTATACACTCATGGCTATAAGCTTTTTAGCGGACTGTGTCCGGAAGGAATTCGACCGGTTTCCGGGGCTTATGGAAGTGATGATATATGTGAGTTTTTTCCCGACCATACTGTCCGGTCCCATCACAAAGGCAAAAGACTTCATCCCCCAGATATCATCCAGGATTAAGCTTGATAAGGACCGGTTTACCAAAGCGGCATGGCTTATAGCGACAGGCCTCTTCATGAAACTGTGCATGGCCGACAGGCTGGCCGTATCAGTTGACAGGGTATACAGCACTCCCAACGTTTACAGCGGTATGACGCTTTTTATGACCTCTGTCTCCTATTCACTCCAGCTCCTCTTTGACTTTGCCGGATATTCAAATATGGCCGTCGGGGCCGCCACCCTGCTGGGCTTTGATATCCCCGTAAACTTCAACCTCCCCTATATGGCAACCAACCCTTCGGAATTCTGGAACAGGTGGCACATCTCCCTGTCCTCCTGGCTCAAGGATTATGTCTATATCCCCTTGGGCGGAAACCGGAAAGGTAAGACGCGTACATATATAAATATCCTCCTTGTCATGATCATCAGCGGACTGTGGCACGGCTCCACCATAAACTTCCTTATCTGGGGACTGCTGCACGGTCTCGGACAGATGGTCCACAGGGCCCTTTGCGGCAAAAGAAAAGATGCCAAGACCTCTTCCGGTCTTCGCATCCTCTCAATGATCATGAATTTCCTCTTTGTGGATCTTTTGTGGATCCCCTTCAGGGTCAGTACCCCATCCGCCGCGTGGACGGTCATATCCCGTATATTCACCCTCGCAGACGGCGTATCATATTATTATGTATATACCTTCATATTCGGAGCCCTGCTTCTTATTGTTCAGCTCATCGGTGCAAGGCGGTCAGGCGGGAATGATCCCTTAAAGCCCCTTCCCTTTGACAGGCTCCACAACCGGGTCATCTTCTGCATACTGGTCATTGCCACGGCCATGTTCGCCTATTTCGGAAGCGGTGCCTTCATCTACTCCGGTTTCTGAAGGCGCAGTATCATTTACCCTCGTAAACAACACCCGAAGCAATATCATAATCTTTAAGCTTTTCCCGTCCGCACAGGCCCGCAAGTTCCATAAGGAAACAGATCTTTACTACCTTACCGCCCAGCTTCTCAACAAGCTTTACAATGGCTTCGACGGTCCCGCCCGTGGCTATAAGGTCATCGACTATGACTACCCTGTCACCGGGTCTGATACTGTCCGCATGAAGCTCCATCGTGGCAGTGCCGTATTCAAGCTCATATTCCTGTGATACGACCTCACACGGGAGCTTTCCGGGTTTTCTTGCCGGGATGAAGGGTTTGTGGAAATGGTAAGCAAGCGGTGCACCAAATACAAAGCCCCTTGACTCTGCACCAACGACCAGATCGAAATCAACTCCTTCGAGCATCCCGATATAGGTATCGATGGCAAGCTGCAGGCCGTCCGCGTCAGACAGTACTGTTGTGATATCCCTGAATATTATCCCCTTTTCCGGAAAATCCGGAATGCTCCTTATATAATCCTTTAATTCTTTCATCTTAGTCTCTGTCACCCGATCCTTAATAGTTTTTGGCTTCTACCTCAAAATAGCTCTGGGGATGAGCACATACGGGACAGACTTCGGGCGCTTTCGTTCCCACAACGATATGTCCGCAGTTACGGCATTCCCAGACCTTGACCTCGCTCTTTTCAAACACTTCTTTTGCTTCCACGTTATGAAGAAGGGCACGGTATCTTTCCTCGTGATTCTTCTCTATGGCAGCTACACCCCTGAACTTTTCGGCAAGCTCAGTAAATCCTTCCTCCTCTGCCGTTTTGGCAAAGCCTTCATACATATCTGTCCACTCGAAGTTCTCACCATCGGCAGCAGCTGCTAAGTTCTCGGCTGTCGAGCCTATTCCCTCAAGCTCCTTGAACCACATCTTGGCATGTTCCTTCTCGTTGTCGGCCGTCTTTAAGAACATGGCACTGATCTGTTCATAACCTTCCTTCTTGGCCTTTGAAGCAAAATAAGTATACTTGTTCCTCGCCTGAGACTCTCCCGCAAATGCGGCGAGAAGATTTTTCTCGGTCTGTGTTCCTGCATATTTGTTAGCCATTATCCTGTCTCCTTCCTTAACCTTATTCCGGTATGGCTGCACTTTCCTGTCTGTACAGGCAGGATACAGCCGGTCTCATCTCACGCCTTCCACAATCCGTGAAGATTGCAGTAAGCATAAACGGCAACGACCTCATCACCGTCACACATCGCAAAGCATGCCGTGGGAGCATCCCCGGGCTTTAATGCCTTTCTCTGGTTGCCGGCCTTTGTCTCGAGAGCTATCCACTCTATATAATGCTCTTCAGCCATGGGATGCTCTGCCGCTCCCACCTTTACCGTAACCTTGTTACCGTCAACATTATAGACCGGTACATGTTTTTCAAGGGATGCATCCACTGTACCCGGTACTATCTCGCTCATCGCTTCGCCGCAGCACATGATCGGAACACCTGTTCCCTTAACGATCGCAACGATCTGTCCGCAATGTGCACATTTGTAAAACTTCATTCCCATAATCAGTTCCTCCTTTTCTGATAGATAATATTTATTCCGTTCTCTTACTTGGTCTCATCTTCTTTGCCGATCTTGTCCACATCATAAGGCACGGACTGATATACGTAATAATTGAGCCAGTTGGTATAAAGAAGCTGGCCCGTTGATCTCCAGTTGACTATCGGCTGCTTCTTGGGGTCGTCATCCGGGAAATAGTTCCTGGGGATATGAGGGTTCATGCCTTTACCAAGATCCCTGTAATACTCGTTTGCAAGGGTATCCGCATCATATTCGGCATGACAGGTCACAAAGAACTTCCTCGAGTCCTCGGTCTTTACGATCGTAACACCTGCCTCATCGGAATCCGCCATAAGTTCCAGTTCCGCAACCTCACTTATCTGCCCGGCCGTGACATAGCTCTCACGTGACTGGGGGGCATGGAATATGTCGTCAAAGCCCCGAAAAAGAGGTGATGTCGGCTTCAAGACCCTGTGTTCGTAGATGCCCGACAGTTTTTCATCATACATCAGGTTCTTTATCCCGTAAAAATAATAGAGTGCGGCATATGCTCCCCAGCACAGATAGAAAGTGCAGTGAACATGACTTTCCGACCATTTCATTATATCACAGAGCTCGCTCCAGTATGCCACATCCTCAAAATCAACGTTCTCCAGGGGAGCGCCCGTTATTATCATGCCGTCAAACTTACGGTCCTTCACCTTTTCGAAGGTCGTATAAAAGCTGTCAAGATGAGCCGCATTGACATGAGTGGGTGTATAGCTCGCGGTCTGCAGCAGCTCGATATTGACCTGAAGGGGAGAATTGGAAAGCTTTCGTAAGAGCTGCGTTTCCGTGACCTCCTTGGTCGGCATGAGATTAAGGATCAGCACGTTAAGCGGCCTGATATCCTGATGCATGGCCCGGTATTCGGTCATCACAAATATGTTTTCTTTCTCAAGCACTGCCTGTGCCGGCAGCGAATCCTGGATCTTGATAGGCATCCTTTGCCTCCTTTATTGTTCAGGCCTTCAGATATTCTTCCGTAAAATCATCCTCGGAGATGATCCTGATCCCGAGTTCTTTGGCCTTTTTGTTCTTGGATGAAGCCGATGTTACATCATTGTTTATAAGGCATGTTGTGTTACTGCTGACAGAGCCTGCAACCTTTCCTCCCATACCTTCGATCAGGTCCTTAAGCTCGTTCCTGCCCGAATATCCATGAAGTGATCCCGTTATCACGAAAGTCATCCCTTCAAGCTTCCCGGCCTGATCGCTTGTGTCCGGCTTTTTTATATCAAGCTCTGCGACAAGGTCATCTACGATACGCTTCTTTTTATCGTCCGCAAAATACGATACTATGCTTTGTGCTATCACATCGCCTATACCGTCTATGGCGGAAAGCTCTTCCACCCCGGCCTTTCTTATCCTCTCAAGGTCATGGTCGAAATGCCTGCAAAGGACCTTGGCATTCGACAGGCCGACATTGGGGATGCCCAGCGAATAGATCACCCTTACCAGAGTGGTCGTGCGGCTCTTTTCGATACAGTCGATCATATTCTTATAGGACTTGTCTCCAAAACCGTCCATCCGGCAGATTTCATCTCTGTACCGGTCCAGTCTGTATATGTCGGCATATTCCCTTATCATGCCGCGTCCCGCCAGCTTTTCAAGAGTAGCTTCGCTCATGCCGTCGATCTGCATGGCATCACGGCTCACAAAGAGGGTAAAACTCTTGATCTTCTTTGCACTGCATTCGGGGTTGGTACACACAAGAGTCCTGGTGCCCTTATCGTTCATTATGGCTGTATCACCACCGCAGGCGGGGCACTTTGAGGGTATCGTAAGATTCCCGCTTCCGGTAAGATCTTCTGCGATCTGGGGTATGATCATATTGGCCTTGTAGACGGTGATGGTATCCCCTATCCCCAGCTTCAGGCTTTCTATTATACTTATATTATGGACGCTGGCCCGGCTGACCGTAGTCCCCTCAAGCTCCACTGGCTCAAATATGGCAACAGGGTTTATAAGCCCCGTTCTCGACGGACTCCATTCTATCTCAAGAAGTTTTGTCTCCTTTATCTCATCCGCCCACTTGAAAGCAATGGAATCCCTTGGAAACTTGGCCGTACGGCCCAGGGAAGCCGAATACTCAAGATCATCAAGCGTCAGTACCAGTCCGTCCGAAGGTATATCATTACCCTTTATGGCTTCCTCGAAGTAGCCTACACGGTCTGTTACGGTATCCGCATTGACCGGAAAATATTCAACGACTTCAAAGCCCATCTCTTTGAGGAACTCAAGCTGCTTTGTCCTTCTGTTTGCAAAATCAATGCCATCGGCTGATACCAGGCTGAAGGCAAAGAACTTCACATGACGCTGGGCCGTGATCCGGCTTGAGAGCTGGCGGACCGATCCGGAACACAGGTTCCTGGGGTTCTTGTATCTGCTTTCCACCTCGGGTATTGCTTCATTGATCTTTTCAAAATCACTGTATCCGATGACGGCTTCGCCCCTGAGCACCAGGGTCCCCTTAAAGGGGATAGCTGCCGGCAGATTTACAAAGGTCCTCGCATTTGCCGTGATCACCTCACCGACCTCACCGTTACCCCTTGTCACAGCCTTTTCAAGCTTTCCCTGCGAATAGGTCAGGACTATGGTAAGTCCGTCCAGTTTCCACGACAGAAGCCCTTCCTGATCCCCAAGCCAGTCTCGCAGGGCCTCGCGGTCCTTGGTCTTATCCAGCGATAGCATGGGGGATGCGTGCCTTTCCTTGGGAAGCTCGTCCACGGATTCGTAGCCTACTGTCCTTGTCGGGCTGTTTGCAAGAACTATACCGGTCTCCTCTTCAAGGGAGGTAAGTTCATCATAGAGGCGATCATATTCATAATTGCTCATGACCTCCGTATCCCCGGCATAATACGCTCTTGATGCATCATTTAATATATTTACGAGTTCACGGATCCTTACGGATTTTTCCATATACTCTCCTTTTAAGCTCGGCAAGTTCTTTATCTTCAAGTTCCATATATGAGCCCGGCTCCATATCACCAAGCTGGATATTCTCTACCCTGACCCTTTTTAGAAATCTCACATGATAATCAAACTGCCGGCACATCCTTCTTATCTGGCGGTTAAGCCCCTGCTGTAAGGTTATGGTAAAAGTAACATCTGATATTTTTCTTATCCTGCACTTTTTGGTGGTAACATTAAGCTCCGGCAGAAAGACACCCTTTTCCATATCTGAAATGAAGGCATCCGTTACCGGCTTGTCAACCCTGACAAGATACTCCCTCTCATGTCCGTTGGCCCCCTTCATGAGCTTCTGCATGAGTTCTCCGTCGTTCGAAAGAAGGAGAAGGCCCTCGGAATCCCTGTCAAGGCGTCCGCAGTAAGTGACCCTTACAGGATAATCTATATAATCCATAAGGTTGTTCTCTTCCTGCTTTTCGGCCGTACAGACTATGCCTGCCGGCTTATAGAACTTAAGATATACCTTCTTCTGCCTGCCGCCGATCTTCTTTCCCCTGACCCTTACATCGTCTTTATCGCAAACCTTAATGCCGCAGGAAGCGACCGTTCCGTTTACCGTAACCTGCCCCTGTTCTATCAGCCTGTCAGCCTCACGTCTTGAACAGATGCCTGCTTCGGCCAGATATTTATTTATCCTTATACGCTCTTCCATTATCTTCCCGCCGGGCACATCCCGGCTTTTACCTTATAATAAAACCCCATAAACCGATGTTTACGGGGTTTTTTCCTTTGCCGTAAAGTGCGATCATTCTACATAGTCGGCCTTGACATATGCTTCTTCACCTTTGTATTTTATCTTGCACCAGCCGTTTGCCAGTTCTATGAGTTCGAACTGCTCGCCTCTGTATGCCGTGGAGATCTTTTCTCCGGTCTCGCTTGCCGACTTTCTCACATTGACATTTTCCTTGACGGTGATCTTATCCCCGGGCTTTAAGTCTTTGGCAGCACTCTCTCCCTCGGATGAGCTTTCGCTGTCGGCAGCGCTTTCCACCTCCTCAAGGTATTCGCTCTTGATATATGCTTCCTGGCCGTTATAATCGATCTTGCTCCAGCCGTTCTCCATCTTCTCATACCGCTTATAGATATCACCCGATTTGGTCTTTCCGAGAACCTCGGCATCGGTACTTGCGGATGCCCTTATATTGACGTTCTCGCTGGTACACTTGACCTGACTGGCTCCTGCCTCCGCCGATTCCGCTGCTGCGGCAGCCTCGGCTTCGGCCGCCTCTTCGAGATCCTTCTGCTGCTTGGCAACAAGTATCTCCTGAGCATCTTTGTTTATCTCGTCCTTAAGAGCTGTTGCCGCAGATGCCAGAGCTGCATTTGAATCAAGGGCGGAATTGTAATCAAGCTCAACCTGGTTGATCAGATCGGCAAAATCCTTCTGGGCCACAAGTTCAAGTATATAGGCTTCCTCATCCGCTGTAAGGCTCTCGGAATTGATATATAAAGATCCGGAATCATTCCTGCACACATACAGTGAGATAAGGGCCGGAAGCGGGGTGTTCTGCCCGTTTATCAGAAGATCATAGGTGGCCAGCAGGAAATATGAATTATCCGCAGGTCCCTTCTTGGTATATACATTATAATTGGAGTAATTACCAACGTACTTGGCCTGAGCTTCATAGAAGGCCTTCATATCATCCGAGAGCGAGGAAGAAAGAGAGGCCATGGTCTCCGTATCACCTGTACTCATCGCTCCAAGGTATGAAGATACAAGAGAATTGACATCCGGATAAGCATTCTCTTCATATTTGTCCTTGGGAACCTCAACCGTGGTCTCAAGCTCGGGGATAGTTGATGCATTCTCATCTTCTTCGGAACTCTTATGGGAGCCCTTTGTCCAGATGACTATGAGAACTATGACAAGTGCAATGAACAGTCCCCCTATTATGAAATATCTCAAATGTCCCAAAAGGAATTCCCTGAAACCTTTTTTAGCCATAAAAAGCAACCTGTACCTTTCATTTTGCTCCTTATGATAGAGCACTGCACCCGAGAGGATTCGAACCCCCGACACGCGGCACCGGAAACCGCTGCTCTATCCACTGAGCTACGAGTGCATATTGGGTATGTAAAACCCCCAAATTCACACGTAGTTTACTATACCATAGGGGGGTCAAAATATCAAGACATCATCATTTACCCTGACATTCCAAAAAGAACATTATGGAAAAGCTCTGCAGTTCTCTCTTTTCCGATGCCCTTAACAAAGACATCGGTAGAAGGGCCACCATTTTCAAGTATCAACTGGGATCAACTGATATCCGGATTTTACTATACCAAGTTATACCTTAAGATCTATACTTCTGTTCATCTGCTGTATCAATTGCCGGCCTAAGATCAGGCAAACCCGCTTTTCTCAGACTGATCACGCAGATCATCAGAAGACCTTGTGCCACTATGTTCACACTCTCGCCAATCCGGTTGAATATCTTTACGGGAAAATCCCCGTTTTCATTCTAAATTATGGCGGATCGTGTTTCAATCACATTTTTGTGGGAAAATCATTTCCGGATCCTTTTGAAGGACTTTATCTTTTATGTCCGCTGATTATTTCCTGTCAGCAAGCCATGCGGAAGAAATGGCCCAATCCCCTGCCACTGGGATTGAGCCACATTTGATCCTGAACCTGAGATTCAAAACATCAGGACATCATCATTTACCCTGTAAAGATAGGCATGATCGGCCAGCACTTCCTCCGGACCGAGTTGGGTTGAATTTACCTCTCTTATCATCACATCAAGATCGTCGGCCGAATCGCTTCCCTTTCTGCCAAGGAGTATCAGTTCATGGACCGAGCTGGGTATGATGTAATAGTCCTCCCCTATCATCCTTCCGAACTCCTTAAGCTTATCCTTCATGGTAAGGACTGCGGCCCCGTTCTGCATCCTCTTGTTGGTGACGACATACATGGGAAAATCCGGCCTGTCGTCTTCACATACATCCATTTCCTTATACCCCAGGGAATTCATCACATCCAGTATATGCTTCAGGTTAAAATCCTCATGGTCATGTGTATTTGCCTTTGCCTTATCGAGTATGGTCTTCGCATCCTTCCCCCAGAGCTTCAAATGTTCGTTTCTGACCATTATGAGTCCGTTTCCTATCCTCCTGTCATACATCCTGACATAGGCCACTATGGCAAGATCAAGAAAGTCCTCATGGGGTACCTCCTTAAGAAATTCCTCGTTTTTCTCCCTGTTTACAAGCTTGATGTACAGACGGTCCTTTACAAGCTCGTAATCCTCAAAAAAAGACATGTCCAGGCTGACCGAGGGGGAATTTTCCCTGTAAGACGCCAGGATGGCATCACCGATCTCACAGATATCCGACCCTTTCAGATAGTCCTCGTAATGATTTTCCATATAAAGGGTCGGTGAGGCATTGTAACCCTCCTTTGCAAAGGACAGGCCGCAAAGCCTGACACCGTTGTTCTTTACGGCGGTATGTATGCTTACTCTGACATCATCAGCCGTCTCATTTATATATCCGCATACGTTGTCCAAGAATTCCATATATTCCATTTCCCAAATCTCCTTTCTGATAAAGCACGGTCCCTATTGCAGCTCTCGCCGGGCCCATGCCAGATGTCAAGGTGATCAGAAACGGAAAATGCGCAATAAAAAAGGCTGCTTACGCAGCCTTCTGGTTCAAACTAAACTCTGGATAAATACTCACCGGTTCTCGTATCGATCTTGATCTTGTCTCCGACCTCTACGAAAAGCGGTACGTTAACGTTGGCTCCTGTCTCCACGGTTGCGGGCTTGGTAGCACCGGTGGCCGTATCACCCTTGAAGCCCGGCTCCGTCTCGGTGATCTCGAGTTCCACAAAGAGCGGAGGCTCGATGGCGAACACGTTTCCGTTATGTCCGCATACCTTGACCATCTCATTCTCCTTGACAAACTTGAGGGTATCACCGACAGTATCACTGTTGAGAGCTATCTGCTCGAAGTTCTCCGTATCCATGAAGTAATACAGATCACCGTCACTGTACAGATACTGCATGTCTTTTCTATCAATACGTGCCTGGGGGAACTTCTCCGTGGGACGGAAAGACTTCTCCACTACACCGCCGTTAACGATATTCTTTAATTTAGTTCTAACAAAGGCTGCGCCTTTTCCCGGTTTAACATGCTGAAACTCGATAATCTGAAAGATCTGGTTATCTATCTCAACAGTAACACCGTTCCTGAAATCACCAGCTGAAATCATCCGACTACTCCTCCTTGAAATGAATATATGGTTGTCCTTATCAGATTCTTAGATAGTTTACATTAAGACCGGCAATAATTCAACTCTTTTTTGAAGAGCTTTCCTCTTCTGCCATCTTTGACCTTACATATGATGACAGGACTATCCTCTCAAGCAGTCTCTTCAGTATTATCTGTATCTCTTCCTTCTTATGGATGGGCTTTACCAGTATGTTCCTGATCCCGCACCGCTTTGCCCCCCATATGTCCGTAAAGAGCTGGTCTCCTATAATTATCGTGCTCTCCCTGTTTGTGCCCATGATCTTCATGGCATTTTTGTAACCGGCTGATGCCGGTTTTGAAGCCTTGTATATGTAAAATGCCGATGGCACGCTGCCGTCACGAAAGGTCCTGACACGTTCTTCTTTATTGTTTGACAGAAAGAGGATGGCAAAACCCATCTCATCAAGCCTTCGAAGAAGATCTACCGCCCGGTCATCCGGCGGATATCCGTGCATGACCAGGGTATTGTCGATATCGAATATGATCCCCCTTATACCCTCTGAATAAAGCTTCCGGTAATCGATCATATAGGCGCTGTCCAGGTAGGCATCCGGGTAAAAATAACCCGTGATATCTATCTCCACAAGCAGCATGGCCAGTATCATCATAAGGCATCCGGTCACCATCCGGGCCGTCATGACCTCATGCAGGAAGATGTAGGACGCTATCACGGCAAACACTGCTTCCATACCCATGATGATCGATGCCGGGGCGGGCGGGGCATATTTCTGGCATACCACCTGCAGACCGTATCCGAATATGGTTGGAAATATGATAAGAAAGACCAGGCTTATGACTGACCCTCTTGTGAACATGGCGGAAGTCATAGGGCCCGATGCAAAAGGGGCAGATGCTAACGAGAGCAGGCCCGTTACAATAAACTCCCAGATGACAAGGACTATGGTATCGCTTCTTACGGCATATCTTGCTATCACTATGATCTGCAGGGCATAAAATATACCGCATATAAGAGTGAGCGTATCTCCCATCTCTATCGTAAACGACCCCGTAAGAGAGATAAGACCTATACCCCAGAATCCGATGACAGCTGCTATTATATATCTGAACCTGGGTCTGACCTTGTTGAATATATAATGCATGAAAGGGACAAGGATGACATATATGGTCGTCAGGAAGGCATTCTTACCGGCAGTTGTATATTTACAGCCGTATGTCTGGAAGACCTCGGCTATATATAAAGTAACGCCTATTATCGACCCTTGGATAAAGCATGTCCTTCCGGCTCCCGCCAGCTTCCTCCAAAAAAAGACCGCCAGCAGCAGTCCGCCGACAGTAAACCTTATACCCAGCATATAAAGAGGCGGCATCACATCAAGGGATGATTTGATGAATACAAAGCTGAGACCCCAGTTGACGGTCACGAATAAGAGACCTGCGCATGATAGTATTTCTTTCTTCCTGCCTTCACTCATGGGAAAGAGTATAAAAAAACCTCTTGCAAAATGCAAGAGGTTATGATCAAATTAAATTCCCTATTTGGCTATCACTATTCCGTCTTCATCTGCCAAAACGTTAGTCTCGCCTACAAAATACTGGTACTGCATAAGGGCCTGATCCTTCTGCATATCCGAGATGGCCTTATCCATATCAAGTGATGTGATATCGGCATCCTTACCTTTCATCTCAAATGCTTTGGGCTCATTAAGGCTTAATGATATATCTTCGAGACTGGCATTCTGCCTGGGACGTATATCGTCAAGGCGGAGGTCTATGGAAGGAGAAGCCGCTTCGGCCTTCTTCTCCTGAGCCTGATCCTCGGCCTGGCTGTTAAGCTTTCTTAATGTTGCATCACCGGGATTGTTCTGGACCCTGTATGCATTCATTATGCTGTTTGAATAATTATCAATTCCCTGTATCATATCCTGCTCCCCCACGTTCATGTCAGCCCCGGATCTGATGGTTAACATAAAACGTATATGAGAATTATATCACATTAATTTTAGTTTGCAATACTAATATCGGCAATTATCAGGAATCCTTAACACTTTTTATAAAATAACTAAAGACATTATTTATTTTGTGTATCCGGCACTGGATAACAGCTGTTTTGTATAAGGATCCTTGGGATCATTGTATATCTCCATATCCGTTCCCTGCTCGACTATGACCCCGTCCTTCATGACTATGATACGCGAACAAAGCTCATATACGACCTTAAGATCATGGGATATGAACAAAATGGCTATTCCCAGCTCCCTGTTCAGCCTTATAAGGAGATTTAATACCTGATCCTGCACTGTAACATCAAGTGCCGAGACCGGCTCATCAGCGATTATGAGCTTGGGGCCGAGCATAAGGGCAAGGGCTATGCAGACCCTCTGCCTCTGACCGCCTGACAGGGCATTGGGCTTTCTGTTCATAAAGCTTTCGTCAAGTCCCACAAGTCCCAGCATCTCCTTTGCTTTTTCGCACATCTCCTCTGCCGGCTGTCCCCCTCTTATCCTGAGGGGCTCCTGCAGTATCCAGCCGACCGTCTTACGGGGGTTAAGCGATCCGTAAGGGTCCTGGAATACCATCTGGGGCCTGTCGGAATAATGTATTATCTCACCTTCAGTATCATCGAGCATTCCGAGTATGGTCTTGCCCAGGGTCGTCTTCCCGCTTCCGCTCTCTCCCACAAGACCCATGATCTCTCCCTCGTACATGGTAAAGGATGCATTCTTTACCACAAGCTTCTGCCTGGATCCCGGAGAAAAATAACCTGTGATCTTTTTATATCTGGCGCTGACATTTTTGACTGTCAGTATCGGTTTTTTGTCGCCATTATCAATAACGCTCGCTCTTTTTTCGAATTTAGGTATGGCCCTGATCAGATTTTTAGTGTATTCCTCCGCAGGTGACGTAAAGATCCGGTCTACGGGACCGCTTTCCACTATCCTGCCCTTGTTCATGACAAGGACCCGGCTGCAGAGGGACCTCACGACACTTAAGTCATGGGATATGAAGAGGATGGCTGTTCCTTTTGTTTTGTTGATCCGCTTCAGAAGCTCTATGATCTGGGCCTGGATGGTGACATCCAATGCAGTCGTTGGCTCATCCGCGATCAAAAGCTTGGGATTGCATATGAGGGCAGCTGCTATCATGACCCTCTGTCTCATCCCTCCGGACAGCTCATGAGGATATTTATAGTAGAGGTTTTCGGCGTCGGGCAGTTCAACATCCCTCATCATGGAGATGGCTGCCTGCTTCAGTTCCTCGTCGGACAGATCCCTGTGTATCCGAAGAGCTTCTTCCACCTGGTATCCTATGGTCTTTACGGGATCCAGACTTGTCATGGGTTCCTGGAAGACCACGGCTATATCATCGCCCTGTATCTTACGAAGACGGGCCCTTGCAACGGAAAGGAGCTCCTCCCCCTCAAACATGATGGATCCCTTTTTTTTCATGTCCTTTCTTGACAGAAGTCCTGCAATGGCAAGGGCCGACATGGACTTGCCCGAGCCGGACTCTCCCACTATTCCCACGATCTCGCCCGCGGAGACGGAAATGTCAAAATCATGAACAACCGTCTCCGGTATGAGCGAATCCTCTATTTCTATATGAAGATCGATAACATCAAGCATTTTTCTTTAACCCGTCTCCTATAAGTGAAAAACCGAGTACTATCAGTGCTATTGTAAGTCCCGTACATATGGCGTATGAGGGCTCCGAAAAGAGAAAGGCCTGCGCATCCGAGAGCATCCTGCCCAGGCTTGACTGCGGAGGCTGGACGCCTATCCCCAGAAAGCTCATACTGGCCTCGGCAAGAACAGCATTATTAAAGCCTATGACCGTTGAGGACAGGACCACCGGTATGGTATTGGGAAGTATATGAACGAACATTATCCTTGCATCCTTCGCCCCCATGAGCCTGGCTGATCTTACATAGTCAAGGCCTTTGCATCTCATGAACTCGGACCGTACTATCCTTGCAAAACTGGGAACAAATACTATGCCAAGTGATACTATGACCTTCCAGGTACCGCTGCCGAACACGCTTATGAAGACAAGGGCCAGAAGTATGCTGGGAAATGCGAGTACCGCATCATTAAACCTCATCAGCACTTCATCAACTGCACCTCCGTAATAACCGGTAAGGGCACCTATGACTGTCCCCGCCACGACCCCGATGATAACGGTACCGAAAGCTACGAATAATGTCGTTGCTCCTCCCACGGCCAGACGGGAGAAAAGATCCCGTCCGAAGTTATCACAGCCCAGCGGGTGCTTCCAGGATGGGTCCGCAAACTTGTTCGCAGCATCCATGGCATCCGGATCATATGGAGATATGAGTGCCCCGATCAGAATGATACCGATGATAATGGTACTGATCAGTATGCCTATATAGAGCTCGGGGTTCTTTCCGAACAGATAGATAAGTTTTCCCATCCTGTCTTTCATGATCTGCCCTCCCTCAGCCTGGGATCGAGCACCTGATAAAGTATATCAACCAGCAGATTGATCAGGATGACTATCATGGCTATTATGGTGATTATCGACTGCACAACAGGATAATCCCTGTTTGCTATAGAGGATATGAGCAGCCTTCCGTATCCGGGTATGGAAAATACCTGTTCGATGACAAGACTTCCCGCCACTATATCGGCAAGTGTCATTCCCAGAAAGGTTATGACAGGGATAAGGGCATTCTTAAGTACATGCTTATACAGCACATCGGTAGTGGAATTGCCCCTGCTGTAAGCGGTCCTTACATAATCAAGTCTTCTTTCGGACAGTATGGATGTCTTGAGAAGCTTTGTGCTCATAGCGGCTTTAGGTACAGCTATGGCCAGGGCCGGAAAGAACATATAGCCAAGGAAGCGTAAAGGATCGGTCTCATATGATACATAGCCTCCGGGTGTGAACATGCTAAGGACCATGCCAAAGACATAGGTAACTATTATACCCAGAAAAAAGGGCGGGATCGACATGGCCAGCTGTCCCGTAACATCACATATCTTTGATCCGACACGGTCTTCATACTTGGATGTTATGACCCCGGCCGGGATGGATATGGCTATAACCATGATAAATGACATAAGTGTCAGGGTCATGGTGATGGGAAGCTTGGAAGACAGCATGGATCTTACCGTCACACGGTATGAGGTGGATATCCCCATGTCACCGAAAAAGAATGACCCCAGCCACGAAAAATAGCGTACAAAAAAAGGCCTGTTAAGACCAAGCTCCTCCCGAAGCGCACTAAGAGCCTCGGGAGTAGCATTGGTTCCAAGCCTGGCGGTCGCCGCGTCACCCGGTATCAGTTCAAAAGCAAGAAATACAAAAAGGGTGACCAGCAGGACCGTTATAAAAAAAGTGATCATCTTCTTAAGGACCGTTTTCATTACTTCTGATCCTTTAATCTTATCCTGGCAAAATCCTGCACATAGAGAGGATAGAAAACATATCCCTCGTATTTATCCGACAGCGCAACGAATTCAGCCATATCCTGTATATACACATTTGCTGCATTATCGGCCAGGTTCTTCTGGAGGTCTTTATAGATCTGTATCCTCTCCTCCTCCGATGAAGAAGTATAGACCTTCTCATAGAGGCTGTCATATTCGCTGTTCGAATAGTTGGTGAAGTTATTGGCAGCATCCGACCTGAATCTGTCAAGCATGGCTCCCGCAGTAAGTGACGAGGCATCAACGCCTATAAGGGTCGATTCAAACTGTCTGCCCGAATAAACATCCGACAGCCAGCTGTTCCACTCCACAAGCTTGATATCCGCCTTAACCCCTATCTTTTTGAGCTGTTCCGCTACTACCTGGGCAGTCTCGATATGGGGCTGATAATTGGAAGGCACCGTGATGGAGAAGGAAAAGCCGTCCGGATAACCGGCAGATGCGAGCAATTCCTTTGCCTTTTCGGGATCGGTCGTATAGGTGCCCGTAAGGTCCACATAATACTTGGAAAATGCAGGGAACATGCTGCTTCCGACCGGGAAGCCCTTTCCGTCACTTGTAAGCTTTAATATCTCATCAACATCAATGGCATAGCACAGGGCCCGGCAGACATCCACATTGTCAAAAGGCTTTACGGCATGGTTTAAATACAGGGCCTGTACCAGATTCATCTCTCCGTCAAGTACATTGAACTTATCGGAAAGCTGGAGGGTCTGGGTAGCAGTAAGCCTTGCAAACATATCTACCGATCCGCCGTTAAGATTCATGACTATGGAATCAGCATTGGGAATGACCTTCAGTGTAACATTCTCTATATTGGCAGGCGTTCCCCAGTATCCGTCGAACTTCTTCAGGATCATGTTTTCCTGCGGTGACCGGGATACATACATATAAGGGCCGGTACCGACGGGTTCGACATCCGGCTTTGCGTTGTCCTTCGGTATGATGGCCGCATTAAGATTTGCTATATAGGCCGGGAAATCAATGTCCGGCTCAGAAAGCACGATGTCTATGGTCTTCTGATCCCTGATATTTACTTCTTTGATGTTGGAAAATGCAGCGATAAGGGACTGATGGCCGTCAAGTCCGGCACTTTTCTCAATGCTGTACTTGACATCCTCTGCCGTAACATCATTTCCGTTATGAAACTTTACCCCGTCCCTAAGGACAAAAGAATAGGTAAGTCCGTCGTCGGATACGGAATACTCTTTTGCTACCGCAGGTATCAGATTTCCTGTTTCATCGGGCTTTAACAGTCCTTCATAGATGTTGAAAAGAATTTCCTTAGTTCCTGCCGCTACTGCTTCATGTGGGTCAAGACTGTCTTCAAGATCCTGAGGGATCCCTACAACTATCTTAGAAGAAGCGTCCGCCTTATCACCTGAACATGCTGTCAGTGCAACAGACGGTACAATCGCCACACACAAAGCGAGCGCGATGATCCTGATCTTACTCATTTTGTGTTCTCTCCTTTATAGTTAATATATTTGCATAAAACGCTCCGCACCAAGAGGTGCGGAGCGCATCAGCCTGATGTAAATAATTATTTCAAAACCTTCTTCAGTTCGTCCATGAATGTATTGACATCCTTGAATTCCCTGTAAACGGATGCAAATCTGACATATGCCACCGCATCCAGATCCTTGAGCTTGCCCATGATCAGCTCGCCGATTATGTTGCTGGGTATCTCTTTCTCCTCATATGAAAAGATGGCGGTCTCAACCTCGTCAACTATCTGGCTGATCCTTGCCGCGGAAACAGGTCTCTTATGACATGCCCTGAGTATTCCCGCTTCTATCTTGGATCTGTCATATGCCTCCCTGTTATTATCCTTCTTGATTATGATTATAGGGATCGTCTCTACCTTCTCATATGTTGTAAATCTCTTATCACATTCATCACAGACACGGCGGCGTCTGATCGAATTGTTGTCATCAGCCGGACGGCTGTCTATGACTCTTGTATTCTCATGACCGCAAAATGGACACTTCATAATGAACTCCTGTCTTATTTATTATTCTTCAGAAAATCCGGTATCTTGATGGACTTGGCTTCAACCTTGCTCTCAAGCGGAGCTGTCGGCCTTGATATCCCTGTAAGAGAGCTTACCGTCCGCTGCTGTGTGGGCTGTGACGGTGTAGGTATCGAAGCCGCGGGAGCCTGTCCAATCTGCGTTTGAGGTATGGTCCCTGTAACGCCGGGATTTCCCATCGGAGTATTCATATTCTGCGGTAAGGGCTGGGTATATGCACCGACCTGACCGTTTCCGTACATAGGCTGGGGCATGCCCTGCATAGAACCGACCATAGGCCCGTTCATCTGACCGAGGCCGTTCATCATCTGTACATTTCCTATCATTCCTGCCCCTGCCATGCCGACACCGTTCATACCCATCTGGGGCCTTCTGTTCATATATCTTCCCGACGGCTGCTGGGCAGCTGCGGCTGCTTTGGCGGCATTCTCGTCAATACCTGTCGCAAACACGGTCACGGTACATGTATCCGCTTCTCTGGCATCATCTCTTGCACCCATGATGAGGTTGACCTCGTCACCCGTTATATCTCTTACATATTCAACCGCATCATATGCATCATACAGTGATATGTCTCCGGATATATTAACGATAAGGTCGCTCGCCCCCTGAATGGTGGTCTCGAGCAGAGGAGAATTGACGGCAAGCTTGACTGCCTCAACAGCCTTGTCATCACCGCTTGCCATACCGATGCCCAGATGTGCGATACCCTTGTCCTGCATGACCGTACGTACATCTGCAAAGTCAAGATTTATAAGTGAAGGGACATTTATAAGATCGGTTATACCGCGCACACCCTGCTGCAGGACCTCATCCGCTTTCTTGAGGGCGTCCGCCATGCTGGTTCTTCTGTCTACTATATCAAGGAGTTTGTCATTGGGGATAACGATCAGTGTATCTACGTTCTGTTTAAGCTTTTCGATACCGCCTATGGCGTTTTCCATACGCTTTCTTGCTTCAAACCTGAAGGGCTTGGTGACTATACCTACCGTAAGAGCGCCCTGTTCCTTGGCGATCTTGGCTATAACGGGAGCTGCTCCGGTTCCGGTACCGCCGCCCATACCGCATGTAACAAAGACCATATGTGCGCCTTTGATGGCTGTGGCGATGGTTTCGGCTGATTCTTCGGCAGCTTTTTCACCTATCTCGGGAACCGCACCGGCTCCGAGCCCCTGTGTAAGCTTCTCTCCGATCTGCAGCAGTCTGTGGGAATTACACATCTTAAGAGCCTGGCTGTCTGTATTGACACCCAGGAATTCAACTCCGGCTATATTCTCTTCGACCATTCTGTTTACGGCGTTGTTACCGGCCCCGCCGACCCCTACGACGAGAATTCTTGCTGCAGCTTCTACTTCATTGTTCTTAATCTCCAGCACTTTTTACTCCTCCTTACAATCACTAAACTGTCCCTCATATATTTATTGTGTCATACCAAAAACATACCACAATTTGTTACGTTAACAATATTACGTAAACCCATACAAACATATAATAAATATATTCAGTTGTAAAATCAACACTTTTTTTTCAAAATATGTAAAAAATTTACTCTTTTTTCTCTTCTTCCTTTTCGTCTTCCGACTCTTCGCCTGAACCTTCTTCCGTATCCTCTTCCTCCGGCTCTTCGGAGAGCTCGTTCGGATCCTTGTCTTTTTCGAACGAGAAATTCACTTCCTCACCTACATAATTTTCCATATGAAGTGTTCCGGAATACCCCTGCAGCTGCGGCAGGAGAAGGTGCATCTCATTTATCTTCTCGTCAATATAATCATCCGTTCCGAGAAGGACCCTTGCGTTTCCGAAATAAAGAGTTATCCTTCCGTCGGAATCAAACGCTATCCTGTCGGTCTGTATCTCGTATTTTCCGAGAAGCTGCGTTACGCTCAGTATCGTAAGGAAAACCGATGATCTTTTGACCGGGAGCGGTTTGTGCAGCACAACGTGATCAAATGAAAGTCCCGTAACGAACGGAATACCGTCAATGATCCTGTTCGAGCTTTCGACAACTATACCGTCCTTGTCAAAATACATGTAATGGCCGAGATACTCGACATAACCGGCTATCGCCTTCTCATACACGTTGATCCGTACCGAATTTGAATTTACGATATCCACGTCCATCTTTTCTATGAACGGGATATCCTCAATGCTCTTATTCCGGTACATCAGCGAGAGCACGAGCGAATTGTACGAATAAGGACCCGTAAAGACCATATCTTTTATCTCCTCATCCGTATAATGCGAATTGCCCTTTACGGTCACACTCGTTATCTCATATTCATACCATACATATATACAGGCACCGAGCAGCAGCAAAAGGATCACGACGATGATCGTCAGCGCTCTTATAAGCCTGTTTTTTCTCATGACCGATGCTGCTCCGACCATGCACTACCCCTCCACGCGTATGCTTCTTGACACTGAAAGCACCAGTCCCATTTCGGCCAGCAGGAAAACTATAGAGGAGCCGCCGTAGCTTATAAACGGCAGGGTAATTCCCGTGTTCGGTATCGTGTTCGTGACGACCGCTATGTTGAGTATGACCTGGATGGATATATGGGCCATGACTCCGACAACAAGAAGTGCCCCGAACATATCGGAAGCATTGTTCGCGATCAGCATGAATCTCCAGATCAGCAGTACAAACAGCAAAATGATGGCAAAAGCGCCGAACAGCCCGAGTTCCTCACAGATTATGGAAAAAATCATGTCGTTCTGCGCCTCCGGAAGATAACCGAGCTTCTGGATGCTCTGTCCGAGCCCTTTCCCGAAATAATCACCGGACCCGATAGCGTAAAGAGCCTGCAGCGTCTGGAAGCCTTTGTTTGCGGCGTAGCTTTCCGGATCGAGCCATGCCTTTATCCTTGCAAGTCTGTATGACATCGTTGCCGGGATATAATCATATTTAACGAGCAGCACGACTATCACGGCAACTGCGATCGCGATACCGGCTATTATGAAATACTCCTTGTACTGGGGCGTTGCCACGAAGAGCATCATCAGGACTATGCTGAAGATTATTATCGCGGAACTTAAGTTCTGGGTTATCGTCAGGACACAGATGGCGTGCGGAAAAGCGAGCAGCAGGACAATGATAAATCCCTTCTTTTCTTTTATGCTTTCGCCGAATTTGGTCACGAGCGATGCAAAGAACACGATAAGTGCGAGCTTTGCAACCTCAGCCGGCTGAAGCGACATTCCGAGGTTTAGCCAGCGCCTCGCGCCGCCCGCCTCATATCCGAGCGGAGTGAGTACCAGCAGTATCAGTACCAGAGACACGGCGTAAGCGATCAATGCGAACTTCTGCACTACATGATAATCCATCAGCATGATGATGAGCATGACCGCGATCCCGATCCCCGATGCTATAGCCTGTTTTCTGAAATAGAATGCCGGATCCTCGAATTTGACATTGGCTTCGTATGAGCTGGTCGAATACAGCATGACCAGTCCGAAAAGCAGCAAAAACACTACGATGAAGAGCATCGTATAATCGAAGAAGTATTTGACTTTTTTCTTTTTTCTCTGTTCGCTCATTATCGTATGGTTTATCTACTGCAGATCCGTCACGGTCGGGTCGACGGGCTGGCCTGTCTGCGGATCCAAAAGGACGCCCGTGGTCGGATCTATCGCGTAACCCGTTTCGGGATCTATATCAACCTTTCTGTCTGTCGTATCTTCCTCGTCCAGTTCATTACCGTTCTCATCTACAAATGTTATGGCGCCGCCTTCAGGCTTTTCCTCGGTCTTCTCTTCGCCGTTTTCCTGATCGACGATTATCTCGCCCTGTTCTTCCTCTTTGTTCTCTTCATCTCCCGTGGAGCCCTTTGAGAAATCCTGACGTTTTTCGTCAAGTTCTTCCTTCTCTTCATCGGTAAGTTCTTCCGTCTGGAATATTCCCATGTACGGGAGCACCTCGGTCAGTATGTCCTTATTGAGAACAGCCGCATATTTCGAAACAGCCTGATACTCAACATTCGGCTCATCGATGACAACATAGCATACGACCTTGGGATCGTCAGCCGGTGCGAATGACATGAACGAGATCACGTAGTTCGGCGTTCCACGGGGATATTTTTCGGCAGTACCGGTCTTGCCGCCTATACGGTATCCCGCCGGTCTTGCGCTTTTTCCCGTACCGTTATCGACAACGGCTATGCAAAGATCGCGGATCCTTGCGCTCGTCTCCTCTGATACGGTCTGTTTCATTATCCTCGGCTCGACAGTCTCCACAGTTGCACCGGCCGAATCAAGGACTTTTGTTACAACGTGGGGTTTGTAATAATACCCGCCGTTGATCAGACTGCAAAAGCCCGTGATCATCTGTATCATCGTAACGTTAAAGCCCTGCCCGAACGAGCTTATGGCAAGGTCAGTCGGGGTCATCGTATCGATATCGAAAACAAGCGAGTTGGTCAGAGCCTCTCCCGTAAGATCTATATTCGTCTTGAGTCCGAAATTGAACAGCTGGTTGTATTTCATGAAAATGCTCTTGCCGATCGTCGTCCCGATCTTCATAAACGCAACGTTACATGACTGTTCAAGCGCCCCTGAAAACGTCAGTGTGCCGTGTCCCAAACGGTTGCTGCAGTGGATCTGGTGTCCTCCGACTTCGGTGACACCGTTGCATACGTATGATTCGTCACCCTTGAGTATGCCCTCTTCAAGCCCTGCGGCCATCGTAAAGGGCTTCATCGTCGATCCCGGCTCATATGTGGAATTGATGCAAAAATTTTTCCAAAGTGCATTGAGCGCTTCCATCTTCGCATCCTCAAGTGCTTTTTCATAAGCCTCGGCATACGTAAGTCCCTCATACGGATCCTTGTCGGCATCGTCTTCTTTATTCTCTTCGGCTTCTTCGGCCTCTTCTTTTGCGGCCTCTCCGACAGCCTCAGCCGGTTTATCACCTGTATCCGCACTCTCCGCACTCTCCGCACTCTCCGCGCTCTCCGTCGTATCTCCCGCAGTCTCGTTATCCGTTCCGATCTGCATGTTTATGCTGGCGGAGCCTTCTTCATTTTCCTTTTCGCCTTCTTTTGCGCCTTCCTCTGCCATCTGTCTTACGGCTTCGGCGATCTGTGCGTCGTCCATGTTCTCAAGATCCATGTTTTCAAGCCCGGGGGTTGCGTCAATTATCCCGGCGATCCCGCCGAACTTCTCGGGATCGAGATCGACCTGAACATCAAGACCGTCCGTATTTCTCGGATCGTTGAGATTGAATGTCGGGTAACTCGCCATCGCAAGTATCTCGCCGTTATTGGGATCCATGATGATGACACCGGTATTTGAAGAACCCGCGCCCGGTCTCGCCTCATCCTTGTGTTCCTCATTAAAGGCAAGTATGTTCTTCTCGACTATGCTCTGTATGTTGACATCTATGCTGGTCACGAGCGTCTTTCCGTCCTGTGCGGGCTTAAGGGTACGCTCAAGGTTTTCGTCATCGTTCAGATATCCGTATTCCCTGCCGTTTGTACCGACCAGCGTGTCGTTATAAAATTCCTCCAGGCCGTATGCGCCCTCGTTGTCCCCCTGGACAAATCCGATCACATCGCATGCCAGCGAATTGTAAGGATACTGTCTGACATAAGTATCCTCAAGCCACACACCTTTGAAATCGGGATACATTTCCGGATTGTTGACCATGTTCATGATCTCGCTCACGCTTTCATAACTCTGCTTTTTTGCGATGATCCTGTACTGGCTGTCGGGATTGTCAAGAATATACGAACGAAGTTCATCTTTAGTGTAGGAAAACTCAACCGGTGTCGAATAAAGCGCCGTGATCGTACCTTCGATCGCGACCCCCTCATCCTTGTTGAGAGTCTTGGAATCTATACAGACGTTATATACCTTTTGTGAAACGGCGAGTTTCGTATTGTTGCGATCGACTATATCGCCGCGTTTGGCCGGGATAGTAATGCTGTCGTACGACTGCTGGGACAGCACCCTCTTTTTGTATTTGTCACCGTTGTCGCGGTTGATGATAAAAAGCCTTATCCCTAAAAAGGCGAAAGCCACCAGTATCATAATGAACAATACTGCCAGCTTTATCGACATTCCCTGTGTGAATTTTCCCGTTCTTTTTTTTTGTTTGTCTCGCTTAGCCAAAACAATACCTATTCAAGAGAGACGTATTGTCTGACATAATCGGTCCCGTCACTGCTGTATACGACGATCTGTTCATCGCTCGCATATTTCATTCCGAGTTCATCCATGGCGCGCTTCTTGATGTCCTCAAGTCCTATCGCGCCTTTAATACGGCTCTCATAATCATCATTTTCCGCACGCAGTGACTGCAGTTCGATCTCCATCGCTGATATCTGATTGACATATGTAGTCAGCGACGACTGCATCCGTATATACTGAACACACACGATTCCCGTAACTATCATTGCGATCGTCACGAATATCATAAAACCGGGATTCATTCCGGTATCCCTGTCAATGCTCTTGCGCGGGCGGAGAGTTTCTCTTCTTTGTGATCTTACATCCTGTCTGACTGGTTGAAGGGCTCTTGCTGTGTTACCGTAAACATATTTATTTCTTGCAGCCACTAAAACACCTTCTTTCCGAGTATACTATATCTT
>JAILLI010000053.1 GCA_024693225.1 Lachnospiraceae bacterium | reverse complement strand
TTCGTCGGTCTCGGTCCCCCGATGCTTTAGCCTCTTATATATCTCTTCAACACTGGGCGGCATCACAAATACCAGGACGGCATCAGGATATTCACGCTTGATGTTCAGGGCTCCCTCGGTCTCTATCTCCAGTATCACGTTGCATCCCGATGCAAGCCGGTCCTTGACATAGTACCTGGGCGTCCCGTAGTAGTTCCCCACATAATTTGCATACTCAAGAAGTTCGCCCTTTGCGATCATCTCCTTGAACTCTTCCTCGGTCTTGAAAAAATAGTGCACGCCCTCAATCTCACCCTCACGCGGCCTTCTTGTCGTAGCCGATACCGACAGGGCGTAGTTATCGTACTTCTTCATGACCTCGCTGATTATCGTTCCCTTGCCGGACCCTGCAAAGCCCGATAGGACTATGAGTATGCCTTTATCGTTCATACATTGTCCACCTGAAGCTGCTTAGCTGTCAAAGTGCCGCACATCCCGGTGCGATCACTCTATGTTCTGGATCTGTTCCCTTACCTTTTCTATGTCGGTCTTTAAGTTGATGGCTATATCGCTTGTCAGAAGATCGCTCGACTTGGAAAGGATGGTGTTGGCCTCCCTGTTCATCTCCTGGGCTATAAAATCAAGCTTACGGCCTACCGAGCCCCCGCCTCCGAGTATCTCTTTTGAGGTGCTTATATGGCTCCTGAGCCTTACTATCTCCTCATCCACGCATATCTTGTCTGCATAGAGGGTGACCTCGCCCAGTATCCTCTGCTCGTCTATCCGTGAATCCGCAAGAAGTTCCGAAACTTTTCCGCACAGATCCTTCTTGTATTCCTCGATTATCTGCGGAGCCCTCTTTTCTATCTCATCGACATATGAGATCATGGTATCAAGCTTGTCGCACAGATCCTTCCTGAGGTTCTCGCCCTCCTTTATCCTTGCATCGACAAAATGGCCTGCCGCTTCCCTGATCACCTTTTCAAGGTCGGACCAGATCTCTTCCTCATCGGCGTTTTCCTCTTCCAGGGTGAAGACCTCGGGATATCTCGAAAGTGTGGAAACCCTCACATCATTTTCTATCCCGAACTCCTGTGCCATCTCCTCGAGATATGTCATGTAAGCCTTTGCCATATCCCGGTTGTACTTGAGGTTGTAGTTGCTCCCTGTATAATCCTCATATGTTATGAAGATATCGACTTTGCCGCGCTGTATATAATCCTTGAGCAGCGTCCTTATGGAAGCCTCGAAAAAACTCAGCTTTTTGGGCATCTTGATGGAGCAGTCAAGGTACCTGTGATTGACGGCCTTGATCTCAGCCGTGATCTTTCTTTTCTCGTCCAGATATTCGGCACGGCCGAAGCCGGTCATACTCTTTATCATTGCCTGTGATCCCCCTAAAGCATACCTCGTAATATTATATTAAAACGTACCATTTCAGTCAAGTCGCAGTTGCCGATGCGATTGGCCCGGCCAAGCCTTCCCTTCCTTTAAAAAAAAGCGGGGAGGCACATCTTTCGCACCTCCCCGCATCCTGTCATCATATCACCTGTCTTACCGGATCACAGCTGCTTGATCTTTACATTACCCGCTTTCTGTGATTCCGAAGCATATGCACCATCGCTGCCATATGCTACCGGGTGAACATAGATCAGATAAGGACCCGGTGCAACCTTCTTAAATACTGCGCTTGTCTTATCCGACAGAACCTGATATGTATTTCCCGTTTTCCGGTTTACCAGATAGAATGCGTATCCCTTGGCCCCTTTTGCCTTTGAGCATGTCAGGGTGAGTTTCTTCTTATTTCCCCTGACCTTGGTGATCTTGGATGTCTTGTTGTACTTGATGACAAATGCCCTACGGAGCATTCCGGAATACTTACCCTTACCTATGACTGTAACATAGCCGGTCCCTGCAAGGATATTATCGGAATAAACGACCTTGTAGTTCTTCTTGCCAACCTTCTTACCTGCACGGTCATATACGGCAAACTTGGGCTTAATGGCCTTACCTGTGTAGAAATAGGTCTTACCTGTCATCTCGATCCTGCCGTCGCCAAGATTATCTCCCTTGTTCCATACGGCATACAATCTCATGTTCTTAGTGGCCTTGATCTTCGCAAGATCGACAACAGGGCCGCCTTTCTTCTTACTCCATCCCATGAAGCCGTAATTGTTCCAGGTTGCTGTGGGTATGGTGTAATAACCATTATAGATGCTTCCCAGCATCGTGCCCTTCTCCACTGTCTGGACGATCTCCGTTCTGTATGTCGATCCTGTGTTAAAGGAACCTCCGTTGGCGTCAAATGTGATGTTCGCTCCCTTCTTCCAGTGTGCATATACCGTCATGGGCTTTGTGATCCTGGTCACACCTTCTGTAAGCTGCTTGCCGCCCTTTTTCTTTGTGAACCACCCAACAAAGATCCTATCTCTGGTGACCGAGCTTATCGGTCCATAGAACACGGATCCTTTTGCATAATACTGCAGGGTACGCTTTTGCCCATTGGTAAATTTTCCGCCGTTCCCTTCAAAAATAACGGGAATGTCACTGCTTGTGCCCGCGGGTTCCACTACATACAATGTTGTGTCTTTCTTGGGAACGTAATTGTATACATAGGCGATCGGCTCTCCATTTTTATTGGTGGAGACCATGCCGGAAGGACCGCGGTATTCCTTGCCATCCTTCTCGTATCTGAAGTATAGATCGCTAAGCGATGTTCCCTTTTCAACATATGCGACAAGGGTTTTCCCGTCAGCCGAGATCGTTGCATCTTCAGCGTCTGTAAAGATGCCTCCGTTACCGACTATGGTTATCTTATAGGTTTTCTTCGTCCAGATCGCATAATAGGTCTTATTCTTTGTTGCATATAAATTACTAAAATCAACGGCTCCGTTTTCTTTGGCGCCTCTTTTTGTTCCCCAGCCGACAAGATCATAACCTTCTCTGGTAAACTCCTCCGGCGTAATGTACATGGCTTCACCATATTCATGCGAACTGGTCACTTTATTTTCTCCATTGTGTGATCCGCCGTTTCCGTCCCAGGTGATCGTAACATCTGCTGCAATGGGATATATCTTGACATTCTTGGTCACACAGTAGGATTTATCGTCAAAGGTCTGGGAAACCTTTGCATTTTTTTTGTCAGTCCATCTGAGATGGCTCACTTCTTCATATCCGTCCCCGACCTTTTCATATACATCCGGTGTACAATCACTCAGTCTGCTCCCGGCGCTCACCTGTTCCTTAACAGTCCTGATATATACATACTTACCATCCTCGTACTGGCGGAAATAGAGATTTCCGGCGGCAGTAAAGGTGACCGTATAAACCTTTTCCCATACAGCATAAAAATCCGTATTGGAATAGAGGCGGACATCCACAGTGGGCTCTGTACCCTGATCCGGTTCCTTGGCCTTTTTGGAACTCGCCCAGCCTATCAGAGCCTTATTCCCGTATACCGGTAAATTATTACTATATATCCTGAATCTTGAACCGGAAGGGATATTTGTGGTAAATGTCTTTTTATCTGCCGAAAGCTCACCCTCCCTGCCTATACTGTCAGGGAAGGTTCCGCCTGCAGCATGCAGCGTGACCTTGATATTCTTGGTATATACAGCATAATATTTGGCATTTCCCTCCACTCTGAAGCTGGAGTCGGCCTCGTATTCAACAGGTCCTCCCTTAACGGTAGTCCAGCCCAGAAAAGCCTGTCCTTCTTTTACAGGCACCTCATCGTCCTGGAGCCGGAAATAATTGTCCGGAAGTGCGCTGACCGTGAGTATCTTTTTGTTGGCATCGAGCGTTCCACGATCTGCGGCTTTTTCCGGGAACACGCCGGTCCCGGCATTAAACTCGAGGATCGCAGCATCGATCCATACTGCGTACAGAGTTATGTCCGCATTACCTTCATAATCAATATACGGCTCATATTCTGCTTTGCCCCCGGGCTGCGTCGACCATCCTGCCAGTGCTTTTCCTTCCTGCTTGGGATAGTAACTTTCCGAAAGATAATATGAATAATGGTCCTCCACATCCCGTGTTATAGTGAGTGTCTTCTTATCTTCACTGACTTTTCCCCTATATGGGGCCTCATCGGGGAAGAGGCCGCCGTTGGCGTCAAGCTTGATCGTTCTGACCTTCTTCCAGACTGCATAGAAAGTAGTCGAGCCGGCCTTGATCGTCTGTCCGAGATATTCATCACACGCCTTTTCCCCGCCCTTTGTCAGTGACCAGCCATCAAGTTCATAACCGTCTCTCTGGGGATATTTATCCTCATCCAAATACACAGAAAAAACATAAGAAGCGGTTCTGGTGAGTGTGGTCTTGTCCTGGTTCAGTACATAGTCGTATTCTGCCGCACTATCTGGGAAAGTCCCGCCGTTGGCATCAAGAACTGCCGTATAGGATCCCTCCTCATCAGGTAAAAGATCGTCCGCAGCATCCTCTTTGGCTTCATCTTCTCCGGAAGCTTCCTCGTCTGCCCCGATCTCATCACCCGCAGGAGTATCAGCTTCCTCGGGAGTATCAGCTTCCTTGGGAGTATCAGTTTCTGCAGGTATCTCGTCTTCTGCAGGTGCCTCATCTTCGGCGCCTGCTCCTTCTTCAACTACAGTTTCATCCGCAGTTACATCTGCAGTTTCATCTGTAATCACATCTTCCGCATCCTTTTCTGTCTGCTCTTCCACGGTCTGCACGTTCTCGTCCGCATAAACATAAGCGGGCTCGACCGTGGCAAAGAGCATTGTAGCTGTCAAAAGATAAGTCAACAGCTTTTTAACCTTCCTCATAGTCTTAACCTCTCCTTTCCTTTGCCTGATCACAGGCCATCCCGGTCAGATCATTTTTTTACGGTTACCGGCAGCCTCTTTGAAGCGCCATTATGTGAAAAGATATAAATGGTGCTCAGGTACTTCTTCTTTTCGCCATCCTTGGCATAGGCCCTTATATATGCCTTATAGGATGTTCCCGATGACAG
>JAILLI010000018.1 GCA_024693225.1 Lachnospiraceae bacterium | reverse complement strand
ACTGCGTGATCCTTATCTGTTATAAGCCCGCTTTCGCAGAGCCTTTCAAGAACGCAGTACGGTGTGGGCTCATAAGGCATGATCATTGCATTTGCACAGGATTCATCCCTGCCGACCGTATCAATGCCCAGTTTTGCATCCATCAGGAACTCGTCAAACGCCATGTCATCTCATTCCTTCCATCCGATAAAAACGGCTTCTTCCGGAGAAAAGTAGTCGGCCATGTTGCTTGAAAGCCCTGATGCCATCACTGCTCTGTCAAACGGAATATCTTCAATGTTTGACAGATATATGAATGTTGAATCCTTTGCTGCATTGTTCATGCGTCCGGTTATCTCAAGACGGTACTTGTAGTTCCTTCCGTCATGCATCCACGTACCGTCATCCAGCTCATAATACGTTCCAAAATCACTTTTATATGACTTCTTAACACTGATACCGCCCTTTTGATCAGGTATATTACCGTTAGACAGTCTGCTAAGTGATGAACCGCCATGATAGTGATCCGAAAACTCATCCTCATTCCAGGTCGAATAGCACTCCAATATATCCGGATCGCTCTCTGCTGACCGGTACGTGTATTTATCTCCATCCTCAGTTTCAGCCTTTATAATATATCCGCCTTCGGAAACCGGCTCAATAAGGGTGGCCTTATCGGTATGATCGGGAACAAACTCCTTGTCTTTATAATGTCCATAGATGATGTCCATGCCGGAAAACCTGACATAATACATGGCCTGCGATATCCCGTAGTATTCATAGCCCTGCGATGCCGCAGTCCATGTACCCGCAAGGAATTTTGCCGCTTCGTCCGTATTCTCTTTTTTGTCAGACTCCGGTGCCAGATATATGGATGTAGGTCCGTCAGAACCTCCGATCACCGTAATATTATCCTGACGAGGCGTGGCGGTATCGGTTTTTACCGTGACATTTACGTTTGCACATCCTGCCAACGCCAGAGCAGTTATAAATGCTGTTATTACCGTTATCCTTCTCATTTCCACCCCTTCCATGCATCCGGCTGATAACCAAGGGTAGCCGTCTTACCGTTTCTTACTACAGGCGTTTTAATGATCTGCTGGTTTTCAAGGATCTTTTCAAGCCTGTCATCTCCGGACATATGCTGTATAAGTGCGAGCATATCTTTATCTTTGCTGTTTTCGTTTACGAGTTTATCGATGCCACCGACAGCCTGGGCAACAGAAGTAAGCTCTCCCTTGCTCATGCCCTTTTCTTTCATGTCAATGAACTGGAACCTGATTCCCCGCTCTTTAAAGAATCTCTCTGCTTTCTTTGTGTCGTTGCACTTTTTAGTACCAAATACCTGTATCATGCTACTTTCCCTTATTCTGCGTCAGTCAAATCTCGTTCCCATCGTATTGTCTGTAACAAACTCTGTCTTACAGAACAGGTCTCTTACCGTATTTACCGCGTATGCTGTTACGAGACCGTCCCCCTGTCTTATTGATACTATTTTACCGTGAGTTTTATGGTCTTGTTGACGCCGTTGTGGGCGTAGACGTAGATGTTGCATTTGCCCTTCTTCTTCGCGGTGATCTTACCCTTGCTGCTTACAGTTGCAACGCCCGGATCCGAGCTGCGGTAGCGGAGGGTCTTGACGTGACTGTCGGGTAAGAGCTTCTTTTTCTTATCTGCTTTCCTGACGCTTGCTTTGATCTTGTAGGTGTCCTTAACCTTGAGGGTCAGCTTGTTTCCCTTTTTGATCATCCCGTCGGAAGTGTTGAGCTTCACGCTCTTTGCGTTCGTATAAGCCCTGTTGCCGCCTGCAGTATAGACATGCATGAGGGGGCTCTTGGAGATATACTTCTTCTTGCCGTTCTTATCCGTGACGAATGCCTTGATATATGCCTTGTAGGATTTATTGGGCTTAAGGCCGGTTGCAGTCCACTGGAGCGTCTCATTTTCCTCGATAGTCTTGACCAGCTTGGGGCTTATCTCTTTTCCACCATGGTTGCATCGGGACATGAAGATGTCATAGCCTTCCGCCTCCTTTACCTTCCACCAGGCCAGGATGATCCCGTCATCGCCCACAGGCTCTATCTCGGGCTGGGGCGCCTCATATATCTTCTCAAAGATGGCTTTTACCTTAACGTTGGCGTCCTTGATGGCAAGAGTCGTTTTGGTCTTGGTTGCATCTGCAAGTTTGACACCGCCTGATACGACTTTCCACTTTTTAAACTTATATCCTGCTTTCGATACGGCTTTGAGTGTGACTTTTGTCCCGGTTTTTCCGGAATTCACACTTGCCTTGGCGGTTCCGCTCTTCTTAGGGCTTACGGTAACAGTTACTGTGTACTCTTCCGGCTTATCTTCCGTCCACTGTGCATAAAGTGTCATATCGTTTTCAAGCTTTACAGGCTGTTTGTCGTCATAACTTTCCCCGAAGCCGTCAGGCTTTGTATTCCAGTTTTTGAAAAAATACCCGCTGCGGGTAAATTCATTTGCTTTTAATTGGACGGTCTCCCCCTTGTCAGCCTTTTGAGGGGCCATCTCGCCCGTGCCGCCGTTTGCATCAAAGGATATCGTATATTTATCAGGCAAAGGTCCATCATTTGCATATGTATAGGTGTAGGTTGTATCAGCCGTGATGGCAATCTTCGTATCAGGAGTCACATCCCATCTGCCTTCCTTATAGTCTGCGTCGGGCTTGGATCCTGCAGCGGGAATCTGGTCTGCAGACAACTTTAACGTATCACCGGCATTACCGGATAACGTTACCTTTTTATCCGCCTTTGTCCCGTCGTTCCATGCGCCGTTCTTAACCTTGAATGTAACATTATATGATTTTTCATCGGAAGTGATATGTAATTTGCCATTAACATATGTGACATCATATTTATTAATATCACTAATATCATCATTGATCACAGCACCTTTCGGGGTTAAATCATAATCTCCGACCTCTTGCCCCTGTCCGTCGACCTCTATACTT
>JAILLI010000005.1 GCA_024693225.1 Lachnospiraceae bacterium | reverse complement strand
CGGTAAGGACAAGACTGTCCGATGACAACCGGTCGGCAAAGCTTGAGCTGGGCCTTGCAGCTACACAGACCGGGTCAGTCCGTGTGAGGCTGGGAGACGGTCTGAAAGATATAGTCGATGCCCGAAAGGATCTGGAAGAGGAGACAGAACTTGTCTTTGACATTGACGTCCCCGATCTGTGGAGTGCGGAAAAGCCCAACCTTTACGATCTCTATATTGAGGTAATGACAAAGTCCGGAAAGCTGACGGAGCTCATAAGGGAAAAGGTCGGTTTCAGGACCGTAGTGATCGGGCCTGACCATGTACTTCGCGTTAACGGCAAGAGGGTGGTATTCCGCGGTGTCAACCGTCATGAGTTCTCTTCGTCGGCGGGACGTGCCATAAGCCATGACATGATGGTCACCGATATCATCAACATGAAGAGGAACAATATAAATGCGGTAAGGACCAGCCATTATCCCAACCAGACCGCCTTCTACAGGCTGTGTGACGAGTACGGGATCTATGTCATCGATGAGACCAACATGGAGACACACGGGACCTGGGATACCATAAGGTTCGGCATGAACAGCGAAGATTATGCCGTACCGGGAGACCGGCCCGAATACAAGGATATGGTCCTTGACCGGGCAAACAGCATGTACAGGCGCGACAGGAACCATCCCTGCGTGGTCATATGGTCCCTGGGCAACGAGGCCTACGGCGGTAAGGATATATTTGAGATGCATGAACTCCTGCATGGACTTGATGATACCAGACCCGTGCATTATGAAGGTATATTCTGGGATAAGAGATATCCCGCATCAAGCGATCTGGCAAGCTCCATGTATCTTACCGTGGATGAGATAAGGGATTATCTTAAGGATCACCGCGACAAGCCTTATATAAGCTGTGAATATGCCCATGCCATGGGTAATTCCAACGGTGCCGTAAAGGAATATACGGATTATACCGAAGAGGAGGTCCTGTATCAGGGAGGCTTTATCTGGGATTTCATAGACCAGTCCATAACGACAAAGGACAGGTATGGCCGGACCTTTGAAGGCTACGGCGGAGACTTCGGGGATCTGCCCAATGACGGGAATTTTTCCGGAAACGGCATATGCTACGGCGGTCCTTCAAGGGAGCCCTCGCCCAAGATGCAGGAGATAAAATCCCTTTATCAGAATTTCAGGATAGAGGTTGAAAAGAAGAAGATAAAGATAAAGAACCTCAATCTCTTTACCGATGCCAATGAATATGACAGTCTGATCACAGTGGAAAAGGAAGGAAAGGTCATAGATGCATCAGAGGGAAGGCTTGAGGTCCCTCCCCTTTCGGATGCGATCCTTCCCCTGCCTGTTAAGGTACCGGATGCGGAAGGCGAGTATACGGTTACCGTGTCGATACGGACCAGATCTGACAGCCCCTGGGCCGGGGCCGGACACGAAGTCGCATGGGGACAGGCCGTATTCGGCAGCAGAAGGGAAGCCGTCCATGCAACGCTGCCCCACAGGAATGTGCTGGGATACTGGAATGCGGGCCTGCACGGGGAAGACTTCTCTGTGATGTTCTCAAAGATAACAAACGGCATGACGGGTTACTCATATGGCGGAAAGCAGCTGCTGGCAGGGATACCGCGGCCCAGCTTCTGGCGGGCCCTTACCGATAATGACCGGGCCAATCTGCTCCCCTTCAGGGCTGGGCAGTGGAAGCTGGCAAGTATGTATGCCACCAACAGGACAATGAACGGAAGGGATGCCACACCCTGCTCCATAGAGGAGACGGCTGACGGCTTAAGGGCGGTATTTACCTATCATCTTCCGACAAAGCCTGCAAAGGACTGCCTCCTGTCCTATGATGTCCACTCCGACGGAGTGGTGGATGTGGAGCTTAGTATGGATGCTTCGGCGGATGTCGGACAGCTTCCCGAGTTCGCGGTAATGTTTATGATGGATGCGGACTATGACGATCTGACCTGGTACGGGAAGGGACCTGAAGAGACCTATGCGGACAGGGATCATGCCAGGATAGGTCTGTACCGGCAGAAGGTCTTAAAGACCCAGGCAAAGTACCTCATGCCCCAGGAGAGCGGTAACAAGACCGGGGTACGATATGCCATGATAAGAGATGCAAGGGGAAGAGGACTTATGATAGAAGGCAGGGACCTTTATCTGTCCGTTTCGGGCCATTCGCCCCATGAACTTGAATGTGCAGCCCATCCAAACGAGCTTGCTGCCGTGATGAAGACCTATATCAGGGTCGGTCTGGGCCAGATGGGAGTTGCCGGGGACGATACCTGGGGAGCCATGCCACACCCGCAGTATCTTATAGACAATACCAAACACCTGTCCTTAAAGTTTTCAATAAGAGGCCTGCAGGGTTTGTGATCTGATGAAGATATACGAGACGGCGTGGTTTAAGGAATTTGAATGCTTATGCGCTTCCTGCCCCTCCACCTGTTGCAGGGGCTGGGTCGTACCGCTTAGCGGGACCGATATAGAAAGGCTGAGAAGAGAAAAAGGAAGGCTCTCTGTCAGCCTTTTCTTTGCAACCGAAGGCTGGTCGGTCCCAAAGTTCAACAGCAGGTCAAAGACCTGTCATTTCCTTGGCAGGGATGGACTGTGCACTCTCCAGAAGAAAAAAGGTCATGACTTTATCCCCTGGACCTGTCAGTCTTATCCCAGGTTCTACAGGAATTACGGGGAATTTGAGGAGTGCTGCCTGGACCTTTCCTGTCCGGGCGCTGCAAGGCTCTTCATGAAACACGAAGGGTCGACAGAACTGCTGGGCCTGGAGGGTGATCCACACACACGTGCATGTACGACCAATGATGACAGGGATTTTCTCTCCTTTCTCCTCAGGATTCGGGACCAGATGATGGAAGAGTGCCAGAAGGAAGGATGCGGATCTGTCTGTGACCCCCTCTTTCTGTTTTCGGCCGGGCTTCAGGATGATCTTGTCAAAGGGGGCGGGGACCTGTCGGCTTCCTTTACCGGTTTTTATGAAAAGTACCATGCGGCATATCCCCGGGATCCGGTCACATTTCCACTTCCGCTTTCGGTCATCAGGGGCTTTCTTTCTTCATCCCTTTATCATGTGAGGCTGAAAAGAACATCGCCGGCTGTCCATGCCCTGTTTGGGAAGGCTCAAAGGTTCCTCAAAGGCTTCGGGGGGGATGATGGCGCATTTAAGAACTACTTTTCGGACATCCTTACAGCCTCGCCCCTGCTTGGGCAGACAGCCGGGCGCTATCTTGCCTATTATCTCTTCCAGTATTTCATGAGAGCCTATGAGACCTACAGCTTCCGCAGGCAGGCAGGGCTTGGGATCTGTCATCTGAACATGGTCCTGGTCCTTTTGCTCACTGTGGCCGCAGACTGCGGGAGGGCGGAGGAGATGACGGCCGATATGATAGCCGATACCATGGCCCTCTATAACAGAAGAGCTTATTTTAATGATGATATACAGGATCAGATGTACAGGATATTCGAGGATGGAGTAAGTATCTCCTGAAAACGTCAGTGTCTTATCAGCCCCAGAAGGTCATCATAGGAGTAGCTGCGCCTGATCGGCTCTGCATCCGCCATCTTACACACCATCTTCCCGATCTCATACGGATCAGCCTTCATGTAGCATTCGGCATATTTGACCGATAGTAATCTTGACAGGACCGAAAGATGCCCCCAGACACTCATCGTCCGGATGGGAAGCTATAACGGCAATGGCATCATCCTGACTTATCTTTAACTCTTCCCACATGATAAGCTCCTTGTATCCATAATATTCTGCACCGGGTATCCCTTTTTATGATCACTTAACAGGAAAACCCATCCGAAGAGGATCAATTTATCATTTTACACGATAATGGAAAAATTAAACACATAAAAGTCTTTGCAAGTAGGGACGATTGTCTGTAAAATATAGATCATCGAAAGGAGATGGGACAGATGAGTACACAGATAGAAACAAAATGCCTTCATGAGGGCTACGAACCGCAGAACGGGGATCCGCGCCAGCTTCCCATATGGCAGTCCACCACCTGGAAGTACGCCACGAGTGATGATATGGGTG
>JAILLI010000217.1 GCA_024693225.1 Lachnospiraceae bacterium | reverse complement strand
GTGTGCATAACAGTTATGGCACTTCTTACCGCGGTCTATGTTATAGTCGGCGGATATGTTGCTACAGCATGGAATGACTTCGTTCAGGGAATGATCATGCTGATCGGTATCGCCCTTGTGATAGGTGCAGTCCTTAACGGAAAGGGAGGCTTCATGAGTGCGGTAATGCAGCTTTCACAGATAGAGAGCGATGTTCCGCAGACCATGGGTCAGCCCGGTGCTTTCGCATCCTTCTTCGGAACGGATCCGGCCGGACTTGTCGGAGTCGTGATCCTGACATCACTCGGTACATGGGGACTTCCCCAGATGGTCCATAAGTTCTATGCCATAAAGGATGAGAGAAGTGTTAAGACCGGTACTGTGATCTCCACCATATTTGCCATTGTTGTTGCAGGAGGAACGTATTTCCTCGGAAGCTTTGCAAGGCTCTTTGATGACCCCTCCATTCACAAGGAGGACGGCAGCATGCTGTTCGATGCCATCATGCCTCACATGCTCTCATATCTTCCCGATATACTGATAGGTGTCACGGTAGTGCTTGTTCTGTCCGCATCCATGTCAACCCTTTCGTCACTGGTGCTGACATCAAGCTCCACACTGACGCTTGATTTTATAAAGGACCTGTTTGCAAAAGATATGGACGAGAAGAAGCAGGTGCTGACCATGAGAGTGTTCATCGCCGTGTTCATCATCATCTCGGTCGTGATAGCCTTGAACCCTCCCACATTCATAGCCCAGCTCATGGGTATATCATGGGGAGCTCTTGCCGGCGCTTTCCTGGGACCCTTCGTATATGCGCTCTATGACAGGAAGACCACCAAGATCGCCGTATGGTCGAGTTTTGTGGCAGGTGTGGGCATCACGGTGCTCAATATGTTCTTCAATTTCTTCTCATCGCCGATAGTAGCCGGTGCCGCAGCCATGATCGTGTCTCTTATCATAGTCCCGATCGTGAGCAGGATCACGCCCCAGCTGACAGAAGCATCCAAGGATGCGATCTTCTCATGCTATACGCAGACGGTCATCGTATCCAAAAAGAATTCCCTCGAGGAGTAGATAGAGACCGCGGTTTGTGGTATAGTAAACGGATAAATCCGTTTATGAAACCGGACCGCGGTTTTTAAGCGTTTGAAAGGGAAAGATCATGAGTGAAAAGAAAAAAGTTATGATGCTGGGCAATGAGGCCATAGCCCGCGGCGCATATGAAGCCGGAGTCAAGGTGTCGGCTGCATATCCGGGTACGCCCAGCACTGAGATCAGTGAAAATCTGGTACAGTACAAAGACGTCCTCTACTGCGAGTGGTCACCGAATGAGAAGGTGGCAACGGAGGTCGCCATAGGGGCTTCCATGGCAGGGGTACGTGCCATGTGTTCCATGAAGCATGTGGGTGTTAACGTTGCGGCAGACCCCCTCTATACCGTGTCATATATAGGGGTTTCGGGCGGCCTTGTCATGGTGGCTGCCGATGATCCGGGCATGTATTCCTCGCAGAACGAGCAGGATACCAGGATGGTCGCAAGGGCAGCCCACGTTCCGGTACTTGAGCCTTCAGATTCACAGGAAGCAAAAGATTTTGTAAAAGAGGCATACAGGATAAGTGAGGAATATGACACACCCGTCATAGTACGTACGACCACCAGGCTGGCGCATTCACAGAGCCTTGTCGAACTTGAGGACAGGACTGATGTGCCGGATAAGCCCTATGAAAGGGATATAGCAAAAAGGGTCATGATGCCGGCCATGGCAAAGGGCCGTCATATAATAGTGGAAGAGCGTGAAAAGAGGCTTGAAGCCGACTCATGCCATATGTCTGTCAACAGGGAAGAGATAAAGGATACGTCAGTCGGTGTCATAGCAAGCGGTATCCCCTATCTCTATGTCCGTGAAGCCATGCCCGAGGCCAGCGTACTGAAGCTGGGCATGGTCAATCCCCTTCCCAGAAAACTCATTGAGGAATTCGCTACAAAGGTGGATAAACTCTATATCGTGGAAGAGCTCGACCCTCTTATAGAGCTTCAGGTAAGGTCATGGGGCATAGACTGTATCGGAAAGGAGATATTCACGGTACAGGGCGAGTACAGTGCCAACATGATAAGAGAAGCGATACTTGGCCAAAAACAGGATAAAAAATCCCCTGCGGATGTACCGAACAGGCCTCCCATACTCTGTCCCGGATGCCCGCACAGGAGCGTATATACGGTACTGAACAAACTGAAGATACATGCAGCGGGCGATATAGGATGCTATACACTCGGAGCTGTAGCCCCCCTGTCCGTCATAGATACGACCGTGTGCATGGGGTCTTCCATATCCACCCTTCACGGTATGGAAAAGGCCAAAGGTAAGGACTATATCAAGAACTGGGTAGCGGTAATAGGAGATTCGACCTTTATGCATACAGGGGTCAATTCCCTTATGAACATGGTATACAATCAGGGAACGGGGACTGTCATGATACTTGACAATTCCACGACCGGAATGACCGGACACCAGGACCACGCTGCGACCGGAAAGACCCTGCAGGGCGATACGGTGCCGGCCATAAGCATATACGGACTGTGCAAGGCAATGGGTATCAAAAACGTTGCCGAGGTAAATGCTTTTGACATAGAAGGGCTCGAGAAGACCGTGAAGGAATATACGGCATCCGATGAACCCTGCGTTATCATCACGAAGTCTCCCTGCGTTATGCTTGGGGTTACGCCCATGACCCATAAGTGCGCACCGGTTCCCGAAAAGTGCAAAAAGTGCGGCATGTGCTTAAAGCCCGGATGCCCTGCCATAACGAAGAAGGAGGACGGAACGATCGCCATAGATGATACTTTGTGCAACGGATGCGGGCTCTGCAAGAGCATGTGTAAGTTTGGCGCCATAGAGGATGTACCGGTGTGATATCTGATAATATCTGATAATGAAGGCACGGGGCCTGTCCGACAGGGCGCCAGTCGCTCAAACAGTCCTCGACTGCTCGGCAATGGCCTCGCGTCTGCGGAACTCGCTTTGTGGCATCCCTGCGGACACCCGTGCCTATTCCCCGATTGCAAATGTGTGATCATTCGACCATAGAGACATATACAAGGAGCAGATAAATGGAAACGAAAAATATAATGATCGTCGGTGTCGGCGGTCAGGGAACACTTCTTACCAGCCGCGTGCTAGGAGGCGTTATGTTAGACGGCGGCTATGAAGTCAAGATGAGTGAGGTTCACGGGATGGCCCAGAGGGGCGGATCCGTGGTGACATTTGTAAGATACGGGGACCGGGTCTTTGAGCCCATAGTCGAGGAAGGATGCGCGGATGTGCTCATAGCCTTTGAGAGGCTTGAGGCAAAAAGGTATGCCCATTTTCTCAAGAAGGATGGTGTCATCATAGTCAACGATCAGCGTATGGATCCCATGCCCGTTGTCATGGGCGCTGCATCATATCCCGGGAACATCATAGAGGATCTTTCCAAAGAGTATAAAGTGATCGCCGTTGATGCCCTGTCCGAGGCAAAAAAGCTCGGGAACACCAAGGTCTTTAATGTTGTGATACTGGGTGTGGCCGCAAAGCATATGGATTTTAAGCCCGAGGCCTGGAATGCCGTGATAGAGCGGACGGTCAAGCCCAAATTCATAGACATCAACAAGAAGGCTTTTGCTGCCGGGATGAGTCTGGCATAAAGACAGTAACCGGTATTTGGACCATAAAACGGAGGAGCCCTAAAGGGGGAAGAGGTGAAAAATGATCTGGAATGAGACCAAGGAATGCATGAGTACCGATGAGAAGATGACACTTCAGAGTGCAAGGTTTGTCAAGCTTGTTAACCGTGTCTATCATAACGTCGAATTCTACAGGAAGAGGATGCAGTCGGTCGGTATCGAACCCGGAGATATCACGGGTATCGAAGATATCGACAAGCTGCCCTATACGACCAAGGATGACCTGAGGGACAATTATCCCTTCGGCCTCTTTGCCGTACCGCGTGAGCAGATAGTACGCGTGCACGCATCGAGCGGAACCACCGGAAAAGCAACTGTCGTAGGATATACCAGACGGGATATTGACGTATGGGCAGAGTGCGTTGCAAGATGCTTTGCCGGAGCCGGGATAAGTGCAAAGGATATCGTTCAGGTAGCTTACGGATACGGTCTTTTTACCGGAGGCCTCGGAGCCCATTACGGGGCCGAGTTCATGGGAGCCACGGTCGTGCCCCAGTCTACGGGAAATACCAAGAAACTCCTGACCATGATGGAGGATTTCGGTGTCACAGCCATAGCATGCACTCCTTCCTATCTGCTCCATATAGCCGAGGTAGTAAAGGAAGAGGGAAAGCTTGACAATCTCAAACTCAAGACTGCCGTATGCGGTGCGGAACCCTGGACGGAAAACATGAGGCATATGATAGAGGAGGAGCTCCGTATAAAGGCCTTTGATATCTACGGCCTTTCGGAGGTCATGGGACCGGGTGTGGCATGTGACTGCGAGTTCCATAAGGGACTGCATGTCCACGACGACCACTTCTATCCCGAGATCATAGATCCCAAGACCCTGGAAAAAGTGGGCGAGGGTGTTACAGGAGAACTGGTATTTACAACCCTCACCAAGGAAGGGCTTCCACTTATAAGATACAGGACCAAGGATCTGACCAGCATAGAATACGGCAGATGCGAATGCGGAAGGACCCTGCCCAGGATCCAGAAGTTCAAGGGCAGAAGCGATGACATGCTCATCATCCGCGGTGTCAACGTATTCCCTTCACAGGTTGAGGCAGCCCTCCTTGAAATGGATGAGACCACTCCCAACTACATGATGATAGTTGACAGGGTTGACCATCAGGATACCCTGGAGGTTCAGGTGGAAGTTGACGAGAGCTATTTCGATGATGACATGAGAGGCCTTGACAATCTTTCCAACAAGGTGAAGACCGTCCTCAAGCAGGCACTGGGCCTTGCCGTAAAGGTCAAGCTGGTGGAGCCCAAGACCCTTCCCAGATACGAGGGCAAGTCGGTACATGTCATAGATAACCGGAAACTTGTGTAAACAGGGGATTTTGTAAAAGAGGAGGAAAGGTATGGCGGTAAAACAGGTAACGGTATTTATAGGGAATAAAGAAGGACGCATAGAAAAGGTAACGGAGATACTGAAGAATAACAGCATCAACATCAGTTCTCTCTCCCTTGCCGAGTCGGTTGACTACGGTCTTCTGCGGCTTATAGTGACTGAACCGGAGAAGGCAAAGGATGCCCTTAAGGCTGAAGGTCTGTCTGCAAGGATCTCGGATGTGATCGCGGTCGAGATACCCAACAGGACCGGATCATTGCATGATCTTCTGACGGCACTCACCGATTTTAACATAGAATACATGTATGTATTATCTGCAGCCGATACAGCGTCCATGATAATGAAGATCAAGGATCACGAAGCTGCCGAGAAGGTCATAAATACCAGCGGGTTCAGGGTGCTGGGGCAGGACGAGATCTGAACCGGTGCACTGTTAAGCCGGGGACTTTTCCATGACTGCCCTTATAAGGGCCAGAAGAGCATCGTTGTCTTCCTTTTTCATGAAGCAGATGCGGAAATAGGTATTGTCAAGGAAGGGAAAGGTCGAACAGTTGCGGATCATCATATTTTGCCGTATGGCACTGTCAAAGAGGATGTCAGCATTGACATTCTCTTTTGTTATGCGGCAAAGGATGAAATTTGCGACCGGATCGTAGACCTTAAGGCCCGGTATCAGGGTAAGCTCGCTCTTTACCCTGGCCCTTTCCGAAAAGATAAGGTCCTTGGTCGCAGCTATGTACTCCCTGTCCGTGAACATTATGCAGCCCGCGACTTCGGCCAGGGAGTTGATGGTCCAGGGGTCCTTGATGGCCGCGATATCCTTCATGAGGTCTGTATCGGCACATATGGCGTAGCCAAGCCTCAAGCCGGGGGCGGCAAAGAATTTGGAAACGCCACGCAGTATGCAGAGGTTGTTGTAGCTCGATGTCAGGGGTATGCAGGTTATGTTGTCGTAATCCTCGGCAAACTCAACATAGGTCTCGTCTATCATCACAAAAATATCGAAGGTCTTGCATGCGTCGAGAATGCGCCGCATATCCGAAGCGGCCACGGCAGACGAAGTGGGGTTGTTGGGATTGCACAGTATAAGCATGTCAACGGTCTCGTTGAGGCTTTGGATCAGGCGTCCGGCGTCGAGTATGAAGTCATCCTCTTCCTTAAGGGGGAAATAAAGGCTGGTACCCCCGCCAAGAGACAGCTCCCGCTCGTATTCCGAGTAAGTGGGACCAACTATGAGGGCCTTGCGGGGCGCTCTTGTTTTGATGAAGAGGGTTATGAGTTCTGTGGACCCGTTGCCCACAAGGATGTTCTCGGCAGACGTGCCGCAGTATCCGGCTATGACCTCGCGAAGCTTAGTGTAATCCCTGTCGGGATAAGTGCAGATGGCATCGATCCGTGAGGGGAGTTCCCTAGACAGGCGGCCGGACAGTCCGAGGGGATTGACATTGGCTGAAAAGCTTATTATATCCTCCTTTTTTATCCCGTAGATCTTCTCTATTTTTTCAAGGTCACTTCCGTGAAAAGCGTCTCTGTGCTTTAGCATATTTTATTGCACCCCCAAGGATAATTTGATATACTGATTTGGTATGCTAATGTGCCCGAATTATACCACTCGGGGCACTTCGCGTCAAAATTTTTCTGCAGTAAATGATATGAAAATATCGTTCACTGTATAATTCTTACGAAAGGCGGTGAATACGGTGCGAAGAGTGATCGACAGGTGCGCTGACGGTTTCTTTGATTACGACTGCGGAAAACTACTCTTTTCCACAGCCAGGATCGAAGCAGACATGCCGCAGGGGCAGCTGTATGAAGGCGACTTCACACTTTCTTCCGAGGACGGAAGGGATTTCACCGCTATAATATACACATCCAGCATGAGACTGGTATGCAGGAACGATCACATCGATGAAGTCCCCAGCGCCGATATACATTTTGTCTTCGACTCAACGGGTCTTGAGGCCGGAGATGTGATAAAAGGCGATATACAGGTCGTATCAAATGCAGGGGAATATTATCTTCCCTTTGTTTTTTCCATATCATACGGCATAGTGGAGAGCTCTCTGGGTAATGTGAGGAATCTATTCCACTTTACCAACCAGGCCCAGGTGAACTGGGAAGAAGCCGTCAGTCTGTTCTATTCCGAAGGATTTGCCCAGGTCTTCGGAGGGAATGACCGCATACACTATGACAAGTTCAGGGGGCTGTCCAACAGGGCCGGCGATCCACAGGCAGTGGATGATTTTCTGGTTGCCATAAACAAGAAAAGACCCGTCATCTATTCGACCGACAGGACGAGGTATGAATACAATGATGTATCCGACAATGTCGAGTGCGAGTTCATACTCCACAAATCGACCTGGGGAAACATAGATGTAGGGATAGAATGCGATGCTCCTTTTATCAGGCTGGAAAAGGAGAGACTGGGGGCCGGTGATTTTACCGGTAACGATCATCTGCTCAAGTTTACCATCCGGGGAGACAGCCTGCATGAGGGCAGGAATTACGGGATCATAACAGTAACTTCCAAAAACTCCACCTTTGATGTGCAGATCGTTGCAAGACACAGGGCCAACATATCCGCAAAAAGGGCATCAAGGCGCGAAAAGAAAAACCTTACAACGCGGCTTATGCGCCAGTACATAGAGTTCCGTATGAAGAAGACCAACGTAGGGAACTGGGTAAGGGAGTCCATGAAGATAGTTGAACGCATGAACTCGCTTGATGATAAAAACCCGGTATCCCGTCTTTACCAGGCCCAGCTCCTTGTGGTCCAGCGCCGTGAGAACGAGGCCCAGTGGGTCCTTGAGCATGTTGAGAAGGAGATGAACATAGCCCAGTGTCCGGACAAGGTGAGGGCTTATTTTCTCTACCTGCAGACCCTGGCCAGCCATGATGAGGCATATATAGACAGCACGGCCCGGAAGGTGGCCGAACTCTTTGAAGTTAATCCCAACAGCTTTGAGATACTGTGGACCATGCTCTACCTTGACGAGGACCTTGCCGATAACGCCACCCGCAAGATCTCCCTCATTGAGAACATGTGCGAGAGGGGATGCACATCCCCCATCATGTACATAGAAGCCTATAATTTCTTCGTGGCAAATACGGAGAAGCTGAGCAAGCTTTCCCGGTTTGAGCTTAGGGTACTCCTCTTTGCGACCAGGATGGGGGTCATCGACAGTGAGGTACTCCGCCAGCTCTTATACCTTGCAGGGAAGCAGAGGGAGTACGATCCCCTTCTCTATAAGCTTTTATGCAACTGCTATGACATCACTGCGGAAGATGAGATAGTGGAGGTCGTAGCCACCATGCTCATCAAGGGGAACATATCCGGCCCTGCCTACTTCGGATGGTTTGACAAGGCTGTCAGGATGCAGCTGCGGATAACCAAGCTGTTCGAATACTACATGTATTCGGTACCGGCGGATTATGACGGTCTGATCCCCAAATCCGTCCTCATGTACTTCGGCTTCAGGAATGACATGAATTACCACAGGATAGCCCTTCTGTATGCAAATCTGATCATGCACAAGAGGGAGTATGCGGATACTTACGAGACCTATCGCGAGCACATGCAGGTGTTTGCGGTCGAACAGATAGAGCAGGACCATATTGACGGTAACCTTGCAAAGATATATGAGGATGTTCTCTTCATCGAGATGATAAAGCCCGAAATGGCAAGACATCTGGCCAGGATACTCTTTGCCCACGAGGTGAAGGTGACGGATCCGGAGGCGAAGAATGTGGTCCTGATCCAGTCCCAGTTCGAGGGGGAGATGAAGTTCCGCATAGAGAACGGGTACGCCTATCCGACCATATATTCCGGGGAATATACCCTCTTTACCGAGGATTCGGAAGGAAGGAGAAGGCTGATAGATCAAAAGAGTGTCAGAAAGCTTTTAAACGAGGCAGTATTCATCCAGCCCATCAGATATTATGTCCTTGATAATGTCTATTTTGACATGTATCTGTGCGAGGGCAGGAAGCATTACGTGACCGTGGATGATTCCAATGTGGAGTACTGCAGGGAGCTGGCGGAATCAAAGCTTGTGAACGAGTATTACAAGCGGGATATAAGGATGGCCCTGATCCGCTTTTACTATGACAATGATCAGATAACGGCCCTTGACGAGTTCCTGCTCAACATGGACATCAAGGTACTGTCCGCAAAGGACAGGGCCGAGGTCGTAAAGTACATGACAAGGCGGGGGATGACGGATCAGGCCTATGAGATCATGAGTATATACGGTACGGAGGAGATCGATGCCAAGGACTGCGTCGGGGTCTGCTCCCATATGATACAGGAGAAGGACAAGACGCCGGACAACCTTCTCATAAAGCTCTGTTATTACGCTTTCAAAAACGGCAAATACGATGAGGTTCTTCTTCGCTACCTTGTCGAGAATTATAACGGCCTTACCAAGCAGCTTAGGGATATATGGAAGGCGGCCAGGAATTTTGACATAGATACCTTCCCGCTCATGGAAAGGCTTATAATACAGATGCTCTACACCCATACGACCGTAGGGGAGAAAGAGGACATCTTCGAGGAGTATTCGCAGAACGCCACGGGGACAAAAGTGCAGCTGGCTTATCTGTCATACTGTTCCTTTGAATATTTCGCCAAGGAGAGGCTGACGGATGAGAGGGTATTTACCCACATCACCAACCTCTACAGGCTGGGGGAACCAATAAATGATGCCTGCAAGCTGGCCCTTCTCAAGTACTATTCGGAGGAGAAGGGTAAACGCACCGAAAAGATAAAGGCCATGCTTAAGGAGTTCCTGGTCGATTTCATGCACAGGAACACCTATTTCAGATTTTTTGCGAACTATGCGGATCTTGTTCCGGAGATATCCGATTACCTGGACAAGACCATAATAGAATACAGGACCAATCCCGGATACAGGGTCATGCTCCATTACATACTCGAGGACGGAAGAGGGGGCGACGAGAACTACCACACGGAAGAGATGAGGAATATGTTCGGAGGGCTCTTTACCAGGGAGTTCATACTCTTCTTCGGGGAGGATCTCCAGTATTACATCACCGAGGAGCAGAACGGGAAGGAAGTCCTCACGGCAAGCGATTCGCTTTCAGTTGCCGATACCAGTGAGGCCCGTGTGGAATCGAGATATACCATGCTGAACGACATGGTGGTCTCGAGGACCGTTAAGGATGAAAACACTCTGCTTGACATCATGCGCGAATATGTTGAAGCCGACGCATTCGCCCACAAGGTGTTCAAGCTCAGATAAAGACGAAGGAAACAGATGGCAAAGTACATTCTCGGCTATGATCTGAATGACCAGATGTCACAGATCAGTTATTTCGAACTGAATAATCCGGTGCCGGAGACGGTAGCCAGCGATGCCGAAGAGGAACGTCTGGGGATCCCGACTGTGCTCTCAAAGAGAAAGGGAGTGGCCCAGTGGGAGTTCGGAAACGCAGCCATAAAGGCGGCCCAGGTCGGAACCTCCACCAAGGTTGACAAGCTGATGAGCATAGCGGCCTCGGGAGCAAGGATCGAGGTGGAGGGAGAGGCTTATGATGCGACCGACCTCCTCACCCTGTTCGTCAGAAGATCCTTAAGCCTTCTGACCATGATAATGACCCCGGCCGAAGTCGAATGCATGATAATAACCGTGTCATCCCTTGAAGGGAAACTGGTCGACGTGGTCGAACGTATAGCAGGCAATCTTCCCGTTCCAAGGGAGAGGATAATCATACAGACCTATGAGGAGAGCATATACTATTATCTGCTCCACCAGCCTGCGGATCTGTGGGAAAAAGATGTGACCGTCTTTGACTATTCGGGCTCTAATCTCAAGGCTTATGAGCTGTGGATGAACAAGGCGACAGAGCCTGTGGTGGCCTTTGTGGACCGGACCGATTTTCCCGGTATCAGGATGCCCGGATACATGATGAAGGAAGAGGAATCCCTTGAGAAGGCTGACCGGCTTGACGAGATGATACTGCAGATGAGCCATGAGTATTTTGCCAGCAGGACCGTCGGTACCGTCTTCCTTCTCGGAGAAGGCTTTGAAGGGGGCTGGTGCAAGAAGACTCTCAAGTTCATGTGCATGGGCAAGCGTGTGTTCCAGGGACGGAACATGTATTCCAAGGGAGCATGCTATTGCGGACGAGACAAGATAAAACCCTGTGAACTGAACAGACAGTATGTCTTTCTGGGGGCCGATAAGCTCAAGTTCAACCTGGGCCTTAATATGATCGTGGCAGGGAAGGAGCAGTACATAGCCGTGGCCGATGCCGGAGAGAACTGGTACGACCAGGGTGTGACATACGATATAGTACTTGGAAGTACCAGAACGGTGCCTCTTATCTTAACCCCCCTTGACGGAAAGGGAGCGGAGACCATAGAGGTCGACCTGCCCGGCCTTCCGGACAGGCCTCCCAAGGCATCAAGGCTCCGCCTTAATGTTTCCTTCGAATCGGAGAAGAGGCTGAAGGTGGAAGTGGAAGACATGGGATTTGGTGAATTTTTCCCGTCCACGGGCAAAAAGTGGCAAAAGATAATAGAGTTTGATTAAGGGAGAAGGACAGTGGCTACACAGATGTATATGTGCCTGGGCGCACTCTCCACAACTCCATATTTTCTGTCGGGCCTTGGAGTGAACATATACTCCATGGATGAGCTCTGCTATTATCTGTGCGTCAACGCCTATATACTGGACAATGATCTTATAGACGTAAGGCTGTGCGATTATATGCGTGACAATCTCGAAATGCCCGAGCTTGCCGCCAAGCTTCGCATGATGATAAAAGCAGGCAGGACCCTGGGCGAGATGGTGACGACCATACTCATAGACACGGACTACTGCAACGAGGAGGAGATAGCGAGGATCAAGCAGATACTCGTTGACAACGCCTCCCTGTCCTTTGCGGCCAAGAGGAAGGTCAGAGGGGACAATCTCCTGTGTGCCAACAAGTATCCCAGAGCCATAGAGGAATACCAGTATGTCCTGTCGGTACTGAAAAAAGAAGAAGAGCCGGAACTCTACAGTTCCATACTCCATAATGTGGGATGCGCCTATTCCATGATGTTCCTGCTGGAAAAAGCAGGGTCCTATTTCAAGCAGGCCTACGAGATCGACGAAAGCCGGGAAAGCCTGGTCGATTACCTCATATGCTTAAGATTGACCGCATCCAAGGAGGAATATGACAGGATCGTGGTCAAGAACGGATATGATGACAGGATAGCCCTCGAGGCAGTCAGGATAATGTCATCCGCGAGGGAAGCGAACATAGATACACCCTACGGGGATGCCATGAAGAAGGTCCTCGACATACGTGACGAGGGCAGGATATCGGACTTCTACAGGGCGATCGACGACACCCTCGACGAATGGAAGCTGGATTACAGGAGGAGTATGGAATGACATGAGGTGGCTGCTTCGCAGACACCTCATGTCACGGCGACATCGACGAAGTCGATGTTGGTTGTGAAACACAGAAAGACCTAATACTTCGTCCAACAATTAACTGGACTATAATTCACACCAGAAGCGGGTCCTGTCTGACAGGGCGCCAGTCGCTCGCCACGATGGCATCCCATATCTCCGATATGGGATAGTCGCTCAAACAGTCCTCGACGCTTCAGGAAAGCCTTCGCGTCTGCG
>JAILLI010000187.1 GCA_024693225.1 Lachnospiraceae bacterium | reverse complement strand
ACAAAAGAGAATATCCTTTCCAGTGTGGATGACAGTCTTCGCCGCCTGAACATCGAATATCTTGATACATTGCTTTTGCACAGGCCGGATGTGCTCTATGATCCCGAAGAAGTGGCAGAAGCGTTTGATGAACTGGAGCGGTCGGGCAAAGTACGTTTCTTCGGAGTGAGCAATTTGGTCCCCATGCAGATCGAGCTTTTGAAGAAGTATGTGAAGCAGCCCCTTGTCATCAATCAGGTGCAGCTGTCACTTGAGCAGTCACAGCTTATTGATCAGGCTCTTTACATGAACAATAAGACCACGGAGTTTTCGATAAACAGGGATGGTAACTGTCTGGATTATTGCAGGCTGAACGATATCACAATCCAGGCATGGTCACCCCTGCAGGTAGGAATGTTCGGGGGAACGTTCATTGATAATCCGGATCATGCTGAGCTCAACAAGGTGCTTGCTGAACTTGCCGAACGTGAAAAGGTATCAAAGACTGCGATAGCGATTGCTTGGATATTAAGACATCCTGCGAAGATGCAGGCGATCATAGGGACTATGAATCCGGCTCATATCGAGGATGCATGTGCGGCTTCCGGTGTGAACCTGTCGCATCACGACTGGTATGCATTGTATCTGGCAGCAGGAAAGTATTTACCGTAAAGGAGGTTATGTATGGAAAATTTTTCATTTTATTCACCGACGTATTTTGAGTTTGGAAAAGATGCTGAGAACAAAACCGGAGAGCTTGTAAAGCGCTTCGGCGGAAGTAAGGTGCTTCTTCACTATGGAGGAGGAAGTGTGGTAAGATCCGGTCTTCTTGACAGAGTGAAGGATTCCCTGAAGAAGGAAGGTATCAGTTTCGTTGAATTGGGCGGGGTAAAGCCCAATCCCCGGAGTGGTCTTGTATATGAAGGTATAGACCTGTGCAGGAAAGAAAACGTTGATCTCGTTCTTGCAGTAGGTGGCGGAAGTACGATAGATTCTTCAAAAGCCATAGCTGCCGGAGTTGTCTATGACGGTGATTTCTGGGATTTTTACTGTGGCAGATATATAACCGAGGCTCTGCCGGTAGGTACGATACTTACGATTGCAGCAGCAGGGAGTGAGGGAAGTCCCGACTCTGTTATCACAAGGGAATCGGACATGATGAAACGCGGCGCGACGGGCGATGCCATAAGGCCGAAGTTCTCCGTTCTGAATCCTGCTCTTACGCAGACACTTCCCGCCTTCCAGTCGGCAGCCGGGATAACGGATATCATGGCGCATCTGTATGAGAGATATCTTACCAATTCTACGGAAGTCGAGGTGACCGACAGACTGATCGAGGCACTGCTTCTTACCATGAAGCATGAAGGCCCGAGGGTCATAGAGGATCCCGATAACTATGAAGCAAGGGCAAATATCATGTGGGCAGGCATGATGGCACACAACAATTCATGTGGTGTCGGACGTACACAGGACTGGACCAGTCATGATATCGAGCACGAACTGTCAGCACTTTATGATGTGGCTCACGGGGCAGGTCTCGCAGTAACGATGCCGGCGGTGTTCAGGTATGTAATGAAGCACAATATCATGCGTTTTGCTCAGGTTGCCGTAAGAGTCTGGGGATGCAGCATGGACTTTGAGCATCCCGAGGTTACGGCACTTGAAGGAATAAAAGCTTTCCAAAACTTCCTTATATCTATCGGAATGCCCCGTAACTTTACCGAACTTGGGGCCAAAGAAGAGGACATACCTGCTCTTGCACAAAATCTTTGCTATGGAAACGGACGTGACGGAAAGATAGGAGGCTTTGTGGCCCTGGCAAAAGGTGACTGTGAAGAGATTTACAGGATGATGGTATGATTGGAGGAGGTATGCGTCATGCCCAAAGGAGCCAATCAGAAGCTTAAACTGTATTATCTCAGCCGTATAATGATGGAAAAAACGGATGATGAGCATTACATCACCATGCCGGAGATCCAAAGAGCCCTGGAAGGATACGGCGTTACAGCAGACCGAAAGAGCCTGTATGACGACCTGGAGGCTCTGCGGGTTCTTGGAATAGATGTTATAGGCGAGAAAGACGGTCGAAGCTATGTGTACCATGTTGGGAAAAAGCAGTTTGAGATCGCAGAGCTGAAGCTCCTGGTGGATGCGATACAGTCCTCGAAATTCATTACGGAGAAGAAATCCAATGAACTGATCAGGAAACTGACAGGGCTTGTCAGCAATTACGAGGCATCACAGCTCAAGCGTCAAGTGGTGGTGCAGGGCCGCATCAAGACGATGAATGAGAGTATTTATTATATCGTCGATGATATCCATAATGCCATAACCAACAACAGGAAGATCCGTTTCGAGTACCTTAAGTGGAATCTTGAAAAGAAAATGGAGCGCCGCAAGGACAAGATGTACGAGATCAGTCCCTGGGCGCTTACCTGGGATGATGAAAACTATTACATGATCGGCTTTGATGCTAAGGCCGGTAGGATCAAGCACTACCGCGTGGATAAGATGCGGGACATCGAGCTGACGGATGACGATCGCGAAGGAGAGGAACACTTCAAGAAGTATGATATGGCAGCCTATGCCCGTATGAACTTCGGCATGTTCGGCGGAGAAGAGGTAAAGGTCAGGCTGCAGTTTGAAAATGATATGGTGGGCGTGCTCCTGGATCGCTTCGGCAAGGACATATCCATATATAAGACCAACAAGAAGGGTTGGTCGGAGACCTATGTGAATGTTGCACTCAGCGATCAGTTCCTCGGATGGATATTCTCCCTGGGGACGAAGGTAAAGATCGTAAGCCCGGATGAAGTGGTGGAGAGGTTTGCCGGAGAGATACGCTCGATGAGCAAGCTGTACGGCTAAAAGCAGGATAAGCGAAGAAAAGTGCGGGATCCGTAATGTATATCATTAAATTCAGGGATGAGACAGTGACAGATGAAGGGATATCATCGGAATGAGGGTAATAAATCTTATCGAAAACACGGAAGGCAGCACGGGATGTGAGTGTGCGCACGATCTGTCATTTTATGTTGAAACAAAAAAGCATAAACTGTTTATGGATCTCGGACCGTCAGAAGAGACTCTTAAGAGTGCAAGGAAGCTTGGCATTGATCTTACACAGGTAGATACAGTTATATTAAGTCACGGCCACTATGATCATTCGGGCGATGAAGTGATAATAAGGAAGTGACGGAGGTGCGGAGCAGGATTTCGAATTACATTTCGGGAGGAAAATATACAATTTACATTTAGCATGGAATTGTGATAGTATAGTGCAAAAATGGGGAGCTTGTGAGACAGGCTGAGAACAGGATCATATTCTGGACCCTTGAACCTGATTTGGATAATGCCAACGGAGGGATATAAAGTTGCTTTGAAGCCAAGTAAACTAAGCAGATATATCGGTCGTCGGTATATCTGCTTTTTTAAAAGTAGAAGATGGCGACTGTGTTGATGGCTGTTATCGTCGGGATTATCCGTACCGGGGATATTGTTTACCTTTATTACAGAATGGAAGGAGAATGATAATGTTAGGTGACCGTTTGGAAAATGTTCGTAAGTCAGTGCCGCTGGTACACAACATTACGAACTATGTAACCGTTAATGATGTGGCAAATGTTCTGCTTGCCTGCGGAGGAAGTCCGATCATGTCAGATGAGCCTGAGGATGTGGAGGATATCACATCTATCTGTGGGGGTCTGAATATCAATATCGGAACTCTCAATCAGAACAGCATAAAGGGAATGTTTCTTGCGGGAAAGAAGGCAAATGAGCTGGATCATAAAGTGCTTCTTGATCCTGTTGGAGCAGGTGCTTCCGGGCTTCGTACAGATACAGCTCTAAAGCTTATGGAAGAGATAAAGTTCACTGCTGTCAGAGGTAACATTTCCGAGATCAAAACACTGGCTCTGGGAAGTGGAACAACCAAGGGTGTTGATGCAGATGTGGCTGATGCCGTTACTGAAGATACACTTGATCAGGCAGTGGCTTTTGTAAAGAGATTTGCAAAAGAATCCGGTTCTATAATTGCAGTGACAGGAGCTATCGATCTTGTAAGTGATGGTGAGAAATGCTATGTGATCAGAAATGGCCGCCCGGAAATGGGTAAGATCACAGGTACAGGCTGTCAGCTCTCGGGAATGATGACAGCATTCCTTGTTGCAAATCCCGATGATCTTCTGGAGGGGGCAGCTGCCGCAGTATGTACCATGGGAATTGCCGGTGAGATCGGCTGGGATAACATGAAGCCGGAAGATGGTAATTCAACATATCGTAATCGTATCATCGATGCCATCTGCAATATGGATAGACAGACTCTTGAAAGGAAAGCAAAGTATGAAGTGCGATAAGAAAGATCTGCTGCTGTATGCAGTTACTGATCGTCATTGGCTTGAGGGAAGGACTCTCTATGAGGTTGTAAAGGAAAGCCTGGATGGCGGAGCAACATTTATTCAGCTTCGGGAGAAGGATCTGGATGAAGGGACGTTTCTCCGGGAAGCAAAAGAACTTCAAAAACTCTGTAAGGAGTATAAGGTTCCTTTTGTGATCAATGATAATGTGGATATTGCAATAGAAACGGATGCGGATGGAGTACATGTGGGCCAGAGCGATATGGAAGCCGGCGATGTAAGGGCAAAGCTGGGACCGGATAAGATCGTGGGAGTTTCCGCCGCAACAGTTGAGGAGGCAGTCCTTGCAGAGAAGAGAGGGGCTGATTACCTTGGAGTTGGAGCAGTATTTCCAACCGGCTCAAAGGACGATGCCAGGGAAGTATCACACGAGACACTGAAGGCTATATGCGAGGCTGTATCAATCCCGGTTATCGCTATAGGCGGAATAACACGGGAAAATGTCAGCGAACTTGCAGGGAGCGGGATCTGTGGAATAGCTGTTATCAGTGCGATCTATGGACAGAAGGATATCAGGAAGGCGGCTGAAAACCTGAAAGAAGCCACTGTTAAGATGGTAGAAGCATAATGGGAAAAGCATCATGATAAAAGGGATCATATTTGATATAGACGGCGTTTTGCTGGATTCGATGGGAATATGGGATGATCTGGGGGCGAGATACTTAAGAAGTATTGGCGCCCGGCCCGAAGAAGGGCTGCAGGAGGTTCTTTTCTCTATGAGTATGGAGCAGGGAGCCAATTATTTAAGAGAGCATTATCATCTGGATAAAAGCAGTGCAGAAATATTAGACGGTATCAGCGGAATGCTGGAAGAGTTTTATTATGATGAAGTCCTTCCAAAGTCCGGAGCTAAAGAACTTATGGAATATATGAAGGGAAAAGGTGTGAAAATGGTTGCAGCCACATCCAGTCCCCGGCTCCATGTGGAGAGGGCTCTTGAAAGAAACGGAATGCAAAAATACCTGGATAAGATATTTACCAACACTGAAGTTGGAGAGAGTAAGCATTCACCTAAGATTTATGATATGGCGGCCAAATATATGGGAACTGCCCCTGATGAAACGCTGGTTTTTGAAGATTCGCTGTATGCTTTAAAAACCGCGAAGACTGCAGGCTATGTAACTGTGGGCGTATATGACGCAAAGGGGGAACCTGATCAGGAGGGAATGAAAGATACAGGAGATCATTACATTAAAGAGATGACGCTGTTTCCCAAGATATATGAGGATAAGTTGGCTTAGTACAAAATAAAGCGTTACATCGGGGGCACCACCTTGTATAGCTATATAAAATTAATGCGGGATCCTGATCATTACGGAAATCTGTAAGAGATCTGAAAAAACCAAGAGAAAGAAGGTAAAAGAGATGAACACAGCATTAACGATCGCCGGAAGTGATTCCAGCGGAGGCGCCGGTATACAG
>JAILLI010000150.1 GCA_024693225.1 Lachnospiraceae bacterium | reverse complement strand
GCTATGGCATCTGACATGGGAATCGAATGCCTTACAGAAGGTGTTGAAACTGCTGAGCAGGTTCAGATTCTTCGTGACAATTATTGCTTATATGCTCAGGGATACTATTATGACAAACCGCTTCCTCTGGATGAATTCGAGAAACGGCTTGAAATCGGACTGTATACTATCAATTAACATGGCAATAATTTCCAACGCTTTTCCGCTATCCATAAACCATGTTACAGTAAAATTAATGAGGGCTTATCGGACTCCATTTGGTTGTCCTTTTATTAACCTTTTGCAAGAGTGCCCACTCTTAAAATGGGCTAAGCTGTAGACGGCCTTCCTCTTCACAAGGTCAAGATGTGAATTCCACCATGAGTTATGATTCAGTTAAAATCCACCTCATAAACAGATGGCCGATACTGCCGCTGAGTGGCCGACGGGCGACGCAACATGCAGGAATAGCGTTCCCGCAGGAAGATCTGCTTAATGAGCATTCAGGAAAAGAGTTTTTTGAATCACAGAGCTATACCGGAGTTGCAGAAAATGGCGGTACTATAGTCGGGCTGTATATCCTGCATCCGAATAATGTTGGCAGATGTGGACATATATGTAACGCCAGTTATGCAGTAAGCTCAAATTGCCGTGGACAGCACATCGGGGAGCAGCTTGTAAAGGATTGCGTGTCAAAGGCGAAAGAACTTGGCTTCCGGGTATTGCAGTTTAATGTAGTAGTTGAGCGCAATGTACGTGCAAGACATTTATATGAGAGGCTCGGCTTTGTTCAGCTTGGAACGATACCGGGAGGATTCAGGATGAAGGATGGGCACTATGAGAATATTTGTCCATATTATCACACACTTTAACTTCCAATTTTATCGATAAAGAGGAACTATGAATTGATTATAATCATCCGCTTCGCAGTAATGTTCCATCGGAAATATCCGCTCTGACATGCCATGTGCTTCAAGATACTTTACAAGTTTGGCATTACAGCTGTACAGCAGTTCCATGCGGCTGAGTTTTCTGATATTTGCCTCTATCATCAGAGAGTCCATACACCGGATACGACCATCCAGTTTCATAACCTTTGCTATAACCTTTGCAAGACCTGTGATGCATCCGTGATAGAGATCAATGCCCGTCAGTTCCCCATAGTTATAGCATCTTTCACGGAATCTTGAGAGACTCTTATCGCTTAACGGTTGCTCATCAAAACTCATGGTATGAAGTGCATAGCGAAACCTGAAATCAAGCATCAGACTCTCAACGACTTCATCGTCCGACAGATTCCACAGTTCCTTTATGATGAGCGCTCCGATGATAACATTTACCGGAGAGTTTGGTCTTGAGGCCTTATCTGAATACAATACAGAGAATGGTCTTTCATCTATAGCAGGGAACAACTCATCTGCAAAGACCTTCGCCCAGGAATTTTCAAGGGCTTTCTGTTCTCTTGGGGTTAATGTATTGATACTGTCAAAAAGTGAAATCTGCTGAGATCCGTTAGCACGAAAAGACATGGCAAACACCTCTCAAAAAAGATATTTTATTATAACATGAAAGCGCCATTAAATCCAGTGTTTATGCGAGTTTGTATGAAATTATCAAGGTTCGATTACGATGCAAAAAGCATCAGCTATCTATTGAAAGGTGAGGGGCTTTTAACCCCAACATCATACATATAGAAGCGCTCCAGCCTTTACAGCATTTACTTCACGATAAGCGATATCTTTATTGTTTTTCCGTTTATGGATGTCGTTATATTTGTCTTACCCGCATTCCTTGCATATATCACACCGTTTTCGTCTATGAAGGCCACGGCGGGCTTGCTGCTCTTGAAGTTTACGGTCTGATATACATTCTTCAGGGTAACCCTGTTATACAATTCTCCGGCATTAAGAGTCATCGTATACTTTGTCCCGTTCTTTACAAGCTTATTATCCGTGTTAAATTCCGGATCTTCCACATATGCAAGGGTATTAAATTCGAATCCCTCATAAGTGCAGCTTATTTTGCTGCTTCCCACTGAAGCACCCTTGATACTGCCGTTCTTAAAGTCGCTTATTATGCTTTTATCAGATGAATCCCACGCGGCTTTGCTGTTTTTAACAAAGGCAAACTTTACTGTTTCTCTTTTTCCCTTCGTGATATAAGTATTCTCTTTTGAAGAAACGGCATGAACGGTTATTGTTACCTGTACCTCCCTGTTTTGGGCATCCTTACCGGTTATCGTGGTACTTCCTTTTCCGATGGCCTTTATCTTTCCGGCCTTCGTTATGGAGATCTTATCATTCTTGAATCCGCCGTCCGGCTTTCCTTTGTTGTTGGAGGTAGCTTCAAGACCGTCTCCGCTCCACACGGCTCCCTTCACCTTGAATACATTGGTATCGTACTTTAAGGTTATCGTCTGCAGCGGGTTCATATTGAAGCTGATCGTACGTTCCGTCTGTTTTGCGGGTGCCTTATAGGTGTCCGTTACGGTGACCTTCGATGTATACTGCTTTCCTCCCACACAGGCATATATGTTTACATTTCCCTTTGCCACGCCCGTTATTACTCCGTCGTTGACAATGGCTATCCTGGGATTTGCAGAAGACCATGTTATGGGATATTTGCTGTCACTGTCGCTATCAAAGCTGTTTATCTTAAACTTATCCTTAACGCTTTCTGTTGTTCCCACAAGAAGAGGGATCTTTTTTGCGGAACTTTCAAAAGCAGGCTCCGCTACGATCACTGTATACTTCAGGGTTCCGTTTGTTACAACAGCCTTTCCCTTCTTCTGAGCGAAGATCTTACCCGTCTTTGCAGCAACTTTTGCAGTTCCTGTTCCTTCCGAAAGACTCCATCCACTGCCGCCTGCAGTATATGTCTGGCCCTTTACAAGATAGATGGTATCATTTTGTATCTCCGGAACGGGATCGGATCCGGATCCCGAGTTTTTGCTGACCGCTTCGGGTGATGTCGATACGTATTTTGCAATCAGGGTAAGGTTGAAGCGTACGGGCTGATTGAAATCCCAGAGCTTATTTCCGTTTGCCCATCCAAGGAAGGAAAATCCTTCTTTTGCCGGAGTCAGAGCCGGAATCTTTGCAGGCTGTCCATCCTGAACCAGCTGGGTATCAACTACCGTATCGCCGTCCTTGAAAACAACTGTATAAGTTGTTACTCCCGGCACAGGAGTCGGGGTGGGAGTGGGTTCAGGTGCAGGTTCAGTCACGGTCACGGTGCAGGAGGCGGTATGGTCTCCGTCTTCGGACTTTGCCGTAACAACCGTCGATCCTGCTGATACACCCGTCACGGTTCCGTTTGCCACCGTTGCTATGTTTGTATCGCTTACCGTCCAGGTCAGATTCTTATTCGAAGCATTGGAGGGAGTGAAGGTCACTTCAAGCTTCGTGGTCTTTCCCTTTTCAACGTTTGCTGATACGGGAAGTGCTATCTTAACAAGCGGAACATTTATTACCGTTACAATACAGTCAGCCTTCTTCCCTCCATCCTCTGTGGTTACCGTGATAGTTGTAAAGCCTTTCTTCTTACCGGTCACATTTCCTTCCTGATCAACTGTGGCGATGGAATTATCCGAACTTGACCAGGTCACCTTTTTATTTGTGGCATTATCCGGCTTTACGGAGGCTTTTAATTTTATGGTGTTATTTACTGCCACTTCGGCAAATTTTGGATCAAGAGTGACACCGGTAACACTTACCTCTTCCGGCCCGGGTTCGTCGGAAGATTTTTCTACATGTATCAAACACGTCGCGGATTTCCTTCCATCTCCGGAGGTCGCAGTGATCCGAGCGTCGCCATCTAATCCCGTAGCAGTTACCCTGGCCTTCTTCTCTGAAGGATTATATTTTACTACAACATGACTACTATCGGAGCTCCATCTCACCTTCTGGTTTGAAACACTGGAGGGGGTGATCTGAGCTGTAATCGTCACGCTTCCCCCCTTGCCCTGATCAATGTTGAACTTAAGGGTATGTTCCGTGATATCCAGTGATATCCCCTCAGCATATATCTTTTCTGTATATGGATAATTCTGTGAAGATGAATTCATCTCTATAAAGGTTGCCTTTCCGGTTCCTTTTTTTGTTTCGTTTAAGGCATCCACGGAAGTTTTGATCGCCAAAGGACCGTAAACTGTCAGATCCTTATCACCAAGGTATCCGCCAAATGATATTGTTTTCAACGTATCCGGGAAATAGAATGTTCCCTGAAGCGGTGTATTTTCGTTCAATGTTACCGTCGTTAATTTATCGGGAAACACAACTTCTTCCAAATAACTATCACTATTTAATTCATTACCGGCAAAGGAGCTGAAACCACTCAGATCCACCTTTTTTAACTCGCCACAGCCTTCGAGCATGAAGTAGGTTGGATATTCATAATCTTCATCTAATCCCACCGAATCTCCGGAAAAATTCGACAGATCCCCAACGATACTTTCCAAATTTGAGCATCCATCAAACATGCTATAAAAAGAATAAAC
>JAILLI010000139.1 GCA_024693225.1 Lachnospiraceae bacterium | reverse complement strand
TTCTGCGAAAGTTCATCACATTCTTTGCTGGCTTTGTTTTTGTTTCCGTTTTACTTTGAATTGATAGGAATTATGTCACCACGATCGCTTCGCGATCATGGCACATCTTTCGGGTTTGGTTGTACTATTTTATTTTCAAGGAACACATAAAAAATGCCTGCCCTGAATGGACAGCCTAGTCAATATACCACCGTCCCTATCTCAAGTCAAGCACTTTTTAAACAAGATTTACTCTTTTTTAAACAAGATTTACTCTTTTTTAATACGAGGAGACTGCCTCTTACCCGGATATCCTACTTTACGACTACTTTCAGCGATACAGTCTTGGTAGCTTTGGTGTGGTTTTTATCTCTTTTGGCCGTAACCTTGACTTTGACCGTGTATGAACCCGCCTTAAGGCCTTTCTTAACGGTAATCTTACCCGTCTTTGATACAGATATCTTATTGGTACCTTTTGTCTTCCGCACAGACCGGTACTGCCAAAAATACAGTCGCCAAGATCGATATCGTAACGGCTGTTATTATTCTTTCTTTTGCAATCCTCATTCTTCTTCCTCCATTTTCTATATCTCCCGCTCACTAGAAGCTACAACACTTCTTTATACTCGGTTATACCCGGATTATAGGCTACAAGGGTATTCATGGGTAGGTTCATATTTATGACATAACCCTGTAATATGTGATAAAATAGGGAAATAAAAAATGTGGAGACACGATATGAAACAGATTTGGACTATGAAGCGCGGCAAGGCATTATATGCCGTGATCTTTTCTTTGTATATGTTCGAGTTCCAGTTATTCTCATACCTGGAAGGCAGCGTGAACGGAGTCCTGTCCCAGGGACACTATATCACTTATGCTCTGCTCAGCGCCGGCTTCATCCTTTTTGGCGCATCAAGGATCCTGATCAGGGGGGAAAAAGGAAGGCAGCTGTTTCTTATTATTATGAACACCCTGTTTGCGCTGGCCGTCCTGGGGATCCTGTTTCCGACAGATCTCCTTCCGGCCTATGTCCTTACATACCCGGCAGCCTTGACACTGGGGTGTCTTGGCGGAGCTGTATACTATTTTGCCGCTCTGGAATTTCACATGAGTAAGCGTGCCGGCGTCATAATGGGGATCTGCGCTTCAGTCCCGTATATATTCCAGTTCATAATGACACCCTTCCTGCATGGTAGATTCTTTAATGTTGTCTTGCTTTTGCTTCTCACGGGAGCTATAGCTTACTTTGTGATCGCCCACCCAAAGGACTATATTCTGCAGAACCCCCTGCCCTACTCTGAAGAGACCGAGGAATACAGAAAAGACCTCTTTCGGGACAAGTATCATGTATTGTCGGTTTTTTTCCTGACAATGCTGCTTGGGGTTTGCATGGAGCAGTCATGGAGCGGTGCTTCCGGGGTGGATATGTATGGATGGCAGCGTCTGTGTGCCATACCCGGATACTTTTTCATAGGTGTCTTTGCCGATCATAAAAAGCATAAGCACATGGATATCGCAATGCTCTGCTCCTATGCCTTTTTTCTGTTGGGCGTCTATGATTCCGGCAGTTGCGGCTTAAGCCTCGCTGTATTTTACTTTCTTGCAGGGGTATATACAGGATATCTCAATCTTGCCTTCTGGTTCCTTGCTCCAAGGACAAGGCACCCCGAAATATGGGCAGGTCTTGGAAGAACCCTGAGCCTGTTTGAAGGGGTTATAGGGATAGGCTTCTATCATGTTCAAAGGGGCGGGCTCATCGAACGGCTGATCATCGGGGTCATAATACTATGTATGTTCATTTTACTGTATCGGGAAAGAACCAAAGCGGTGGATGAAGCTTCTGTTTCCAAAGATACCGGTGAGGCCGAAGATATTTTTGATCACTTTGGGGATTTTTGCGATCTTCACGGCTATACTCCGAGGGAACGGGACGTTATGAACCTGCTTCTGCGTTCCGATGAGAGTATGAAGAATATATCAGCAGCGCTGGGAATATCAGAGAGGATGCTGTACAGGTACATGAACAGCCTCTATGAAAAGACCGGTACGGAAAACCGTGCAGGTCTTGTGAAAAAGTATTATGAAGAAAGATCAGCCGGGAATGGCAGTATCGGATCCTGACATCTTTTTAAACTTCCTGATCACGATCACCGTAAGGGCGATCTCAAAGGCAAAGAATATCAGATAAAATACCGCATAAGGGGTGCTCAGGCAGAAATCATAAAAGCCGTGCAGAAGTACCGGAATGAAGTAGGCCTTGAGAAGGTTTGGCTTTTTGTAGGCCGGTACCCCAAGAGACTCGGAATACTTGGCAAGTCCGTAATAATATCCCATAAATATGGCATATATCACATGACCCGGAACGCTTAATATACCACGTACGATCGCTATGGAATAATCCGAATCGATCAGATAGATGAGATTCTCAAGCGTTGCAAATCCCAGGGAGACTGCGACCGCATAGACAACACCGTCAAAGGTGTGATCGAATGCGGGATGCTTCCAGGTAACCTTTTTGAGGACAAAGTACTTTCCTCCCTCTTCAACCATGGCCGTCAGGATAAAATTATCTATAAATATGAAGACCATACCTTCCCGGTCAAGAAATCCGAAGATATAATCCTCTCCGATGGTACCTATGATGATGGCACTTATTATGGTTGCAGCTCCCAGAAAAAACAACTTGACAAGGAGCTTGACCGGTTCCTTTTCTATCTTATCGGCACGCCATACAACGATAAAGAGTATGACAGACGGCACAAGGCCCAAAAGCATCAACATTCAAAAAACCTCACATCAGCGGATATTTATTCTCGGTTTCCCCGTCAAGTATAAGAAGGTCCATGGATGAGACCTGCCCGCCTTCCGGGATCTCAAATACTATAACACTGTCAACGACAGCACCGGGTGTCAACTGTCCCCGGTAGTTCATAAGATCATTATCAAGAAAAGTGATATCAGCCCGAAGCTTCTCACTTCCGTTAAGCAGAAGCCTTATCTTGAAATCGGACGAATCGGTGTAAGCTTCTATCTCCTCACCTCCCGGATTTGAGAGGTTGAAATGCACAACAAGCAGTTCCTTCCCCGGAGCTGCCTTCATGGAAAAGGCCAGTTCCGTGTCATTGGGCGGGTACGTGGACGCAATATCATAATGATCATATACCACGTCAGCGCCTTCTATTCCAAGTGCCTGGGCTATGGATCTGTCGGGAACGGCTGATGCATCCTCGGGAGCTTCCACGAGCGGTTCCTGGGAAACATCGGTTATATCCGCTTCGGGACTGTCCTCTCCCTGATCCTCCGGCGTATCGACAGCTTCATCCGGCATATCGGGAGCATTCTCCGGTCCATCTGCCGGCAGTGGCGGGAGCGTCGGCTCCGGTTCTTCTTTCTGCATGCCGGGGTTGACATCCGAACGGTCTATATCCTGGACACTCATAAGTCCCCCGGGATGTCCCTTGGCATACTCCATAAGCTTTCCTGCCGCGTACTCCGCAACAAGGGTACCCTGCTCTTCCGTAAGCTGCAGTGAGGGAACTATATTGCATCCGCAAAGAGACATTAAAAGCAGCAGACATAAACTTATATATGCGATTGTCCGTATCTGTTTTCTATTCATATCCTCTTTTGAACAGATCCATCTGCCATCACAAAATGATCGTTCATCGGATCTTATGATACCACACAAGCCCCGACTTGTCGAATTTTCACATGTTTCTCAGATCGAACTGGTCCCGTCAAGTTCAAACCAGAAGCTCACACCGTCATCATGGTTTTCTACTCCGTATGACCCGCCCATGGCTTCCATGCTTGCTTTTACTATCGAAAGTCCTATACCGCTCCCACCGTACTCACGGGTTCTGGCCTTATCAGCCTTATAGAACTTGGTCCACAGATCCGGCATTATCTCCTCCGGTATCCTGTCCCCCGAATTGAACACATCTACCCTTACAAGCTCGTCCCGTTTGATGGCGCTGATCCTGACGATCTTTTCTCCTTTGGCATAATGTATGGCGTTTGACAGGTAATTTGAAAATACCTGCTCGGTCTTGAATTCATCCGCCCATACATAAATACTGTCGGTTTTGGGCAGTTCCAGTCTGATCCCGTTCTGCTTTATCATTATATCCATTGCCTCTGAGCAGTTCCGGATGAGTTCCATCAGATCGAAATGCTCGATATCAACTTTATGTCCGCCAGATTCCAGTTCATTGAGATTTAAGAGATTCTGAACCAGCCTGTTCATCCTGTTGGCCTCATCGGTTATCACATCGCAGTAAAAATCCCGGCTTTCGGCATCATCATTGACACAGTCCTTCAGTCCTTCCGCATATCCCTGGATGAGTGCTATCGGTGTCTTCAGCTCATGTGAGACATTTGAGAGGAATTCCTTTCGCATCTCGTCTATCTCGGTCTTTTTTTCTATATCCTGCAAAAGCTTCACATTGGCTCCCTTAAGTTCCCCGATCGTCTCCTCAAGCTTGTCGGACAGATGGTTCATATGCTCCCCGAGTGCATCCACTTCATTACCTGTATGGCTTACATATTTTTCCGAAAAATCGAGTCTGGTCATCTTTTCGGAGATTTCGGCCAGTTTGAGAATGGGCTTGGTTATCCTCTTCGTCGCAAGAAAAACAAATACTATACCCGCTATAATGGCAATGATTCCAAGCCTGAGGACTATTCCGTTAGCCATAACCGCAGCTTCCTGCATACTCTGTACAGGTGTCCTCATAAGGATAAGATCCCCGTCTTCAAGCCTCCCCCACAGTTCGAGATAATCAATATGGACTCTGGGATCCATGGTCCGCTGTATCCTTATCTTTGAATCCTCGTAGATCGGGGCGATCTTTTCAGAATCTCCGAAAACGAAGTCAAGCAGGCGCCTGGTCATCAGCGATGTGTCCATATCCGTTGATTTTACGATCTGTTTATCAGAGTCTATGACAAGTATCTCTATGTTGTTTATGGCTGATATCTGTTTGAGGGACTCGTCAAACCTGTCGGATGTGATATCGCCGGCGGATACGGCATTGTCTATATCCTTGTAACATGATAAAAGGACCTTTTGCTTGTTTGACATGTATGCCCTTCCAAGCATCAGCATATTAACAACGCTGATGAGGACGATACATGCGCTCAGCAAAAGGCCGAAGACAAATGTGTATTCCCTGTTTATGGATCTTTTTAAAAATCTGATCATTACAGTTTAAGAAGCTCCAGAAGGTATTCCCATATACGCCCGGTACTTGATATCGACAGCTTTTCAGCTGTTGAATGAACTCCTTCCATGTCAGGTCCTATGGAGATGGCATCCATTCCCTTGATCTTCTTTGAAAAAACGGCACACTCCAGACCGGCGTGTATAGTCACGATATTGGCTTTACGGTCAAACATCTTCTCATATATTTCGCGGGCCTTCTGTTTAAAATCGGAATCATGATACTCCCATGCGGGATACCGTCCACGGAATATCGGAACTATATCAAAACACTCTGCGATCTTTGTGACCTTTGATATCATCCATTCAAGGGCCGGTTCGCGGTTGCTGCGGAGGCTGACGACTATTTCAAATCCTTTCGGGTTTACATTCACAACTCCTATATTGGCACTGGTTTCAGCCATCTGTTCCCCGTCAAGACCCTTGTTCATCCTGATGACACCGTTTGGAAGGATGTTAAGGATCGAGATGAATCTGATCAGATCCTTGTTCTTGATCACTTCAAGAGATCCCTTGCCCTTATCCTTGCACTTTATATTAATATCCGGATCCGTCAGATGGTACTCGGCAATGATATCATCTGTAAAAGACTTTACGCACTTCTCAAAAGCTTTTCCCTGTTTCTTCCTGACCACTATCGTTGCCGATGCAGCCGGACATATGGCATTGTCCTTGGTCCCGCCTTTATAACTTCCGAGTGCCATCTCAACGGAAGCTGACGCCATATCAAGGAGTCTTCCCATTAGAACATTGGCATTTGCCGTGCCTTTTTCGATATCAGTCCCCGAATGTCCACCGGTAAGTCCCGATATGGTGACCTCGTATATATTACCTTCCGTTTTGGTATTCTTGCACTTTGAAGAGATCTCGCATCTGCAGCCACCGGCACAGCCGACCACTATCTCATTCTCTACCTCGGAATCGAGATTGATAAAGCGTGTGCCTTTTATACGTGAACAGTCATAGCCTATAGCGCCTCCCAGTCCGACCTCCTCACCTGTCGTAAAAACAGCTTCCAGCATGGGATGTGAGATATCTTCACTGTCAAGGAGGGCCAATATAAAAGCTACGCCTATCCCGTCATCCGCTCCCAGACTTGTGCCCTCAGCTTTGATATAGTCACCGTCGATACGGGGCTTGATGGGAGCCTTGGTCATATCTGCGGAAGCATCATCGGCCACACAGACCATATCCATATGGGCCTGGAGGATCACCGTTTCCTTATCTTCCATCCCAGATGTCGCCGGCTTCAGTATCGTTACATTGTTAAGCTGGTCCTGATATGCGATAAGACCGCGCTTTGATGCGAATTCGATCAGACGGTCACTCACTGCTTTTTCATGGCCCGACCCTCTCGGTATCTTTGTCAGCTCTTTAAAATACCTGAATACGCTGCGTGGTTCAAGTTCTTCGATCTTTCCCATCATGGTCTCCTGTTTTTAGTATATGATCTCATCCGCGGATCCAAATGCCTGAATACGCTTTTCCCATAATATTATACATGATTTTGGAGCTTTTACAATTTGTAGGGTCACTTTATTGTGATCTTGCATTTTGCGGTCTCCTCAAGCTCTTCCGCTAAAACCGGCAGTATTACCCCTCATCTTCCTCCGTCTCCTCATCCTGATGTTCCTCTTCGGGTTCCTCCTCAGAAGGTTCTTCTTCCGCCGGTTCCTCTTCTTCGGGTTTCTCTTCTTCAGGCTCTTCATCCTCGGGATCATCATGCCCCTCCTCTTCAGGGGCTTCTTCTTCATCTTCATCCCGATCTTCTTCGTCAGACCGCTCCTCTTCCTGAGGATCATCTTCGTCCGATGAAGGCTCTTCTTCCTTTTTGGGCTCCTCCGGATCCGGCTGCCTGCCACCCGTAACCCATCTGTAGAAGAAGGCATGGTTTCCTATCATGGTGTATTCGCTGATACCGTAATAGTCGGCATAATACTTGGTCATGAAAAAAAGATAGTCGCCAACCCTTGCTCCGCCCAATACTTCATTGGCCGCACTTATACAAGTGGAGTTGGGGCCGTTTGCTATTATGAGTTCAACTTTGCCCGAACGGTATGACGCGAACTGCATATGCTGGGTGATAACACTCTTTATATCATTGGGAAAAGCGGAACTCTTAACCCTGTTCATGATAACGGATCCCACGGCCAGTTTTCCCGTATAGGATTCGCCGCCGGCTTCCGCCTGTATGGTAGCCGCCAGCCACTCCAGCTCACTCCCGCTTGCCGAGTAAGACCCTGAGGTGTCCTCCTTCTTCATGGACAGCCTCTGGGCCACCTGCTTGGCCAGCTGTGCCTGTGCCGCTGCCGTCTGTGACCCCAGGGACTTCATGGTCTTATCCAGCTGTGCAAGCTTTTGGTCAAAATCCTTGAGCTTCCCGGTCTCCGCCGAAATACTGCTGTTGGTCTTGTCAAGCTTACCCTGAACTTCATCGGTCAGCTGTTCAAGCTCATTATACTTATTGTCCAGGTCCTCCTGATAGGCATTAAGCTCGGCTTCTTTGGCCTCAACATCATCGACCTTGGCCTCGAGCTCCTTCTCGAGTTCCTTACACTCCGCTATCTTCTGCCTGTCATACCTGATCATGGCATTGGCATATTCATATCTTGTCAGTATATCCTTAAATGAATTGGCTTCGAGGATGGCACGCAGCATCCCCTTTGAACCGCCCTTTTCATATACATTCCTGATACGCTTTTTCAGCAGATCCTGCTTCTTCTCAAGTTCCTTTCTTGTTTCGCCGAGATCATCGTTAAGGCTGACTATCTGGGCCGAAACCTTTGACATCTCCCCCTCAGCCTTTTCTATCTGGCTGTCCAGTTCGTCCAGTTTTCCCGAATATCCTTCTATCTCACTCTGAAGCTGCTCGCTTTTGTCCTTCAGCTCGCTTACGTTACTTTGAGCCTCCTGCTTCTGTTGCTGCAAAAGAGCTATGGAATTCTTCGTGGCCTGGGTCTGTTTCTCCAGATTGGAGATCACGGCCTGGGTTTCCTTCTCCTCATTTTGCATATCGGAGATCTTATCTTCATATTCATCTGCGAAGCAGACACTGCCCGGCGTGGTCATCATCACAGCCAATGCGACTGCGCAGGCTGTATACCTTATGATCCTCCTTTTGCCAAAAGAATTCATTTCCCCTTATACTCCCTTTATAATTTCTCTTATCCCGTGTCAATATGATAAAAAAGATCTATAAAATTGGATCAAATTAGTTCTGTTTTTTCTTTATACCGGCAACATCAATAATCCATCAAAGCCTTGTAAATACTGATAATGTCAGTTCATCAAGCCTCAAACTTGTAGCCCATCCCCCATATGGTCTTGATCAGGTCTCCTTTGCTGCCCATCTTGGAGCGGAGTTTCTTGACGTGGGTATCGATGGTCCTGGCGTCACCGAAGTAATCATAGTTCCAGACATGGTTTAAGATCTTCTCTCTCGAGAGTGCGATCCCCTGATTCTCCATGAAATACGAAAGCAACTCGAATTCCTTGAAGGAAAGCTCGATCTCACTTCCATCCACCATTACCCTGTGTGCAGCCTTGTCCAGAACAATACCTCCTGCTTCTATCTTCTCCTCTTCCGACAGAAGGTTGCTCCTGCGAAGAAGAGCTTCAACCCTTGCCACAAGGATCTTGGGTGAGAAGGGCTTAGATATGTATTCATCTGCCCCGAGCTCAAAACCTCCCAGTTCGTCACGCTCGTCACTCTTTGCGGTAAGCATGATCACGGGAACTTTTGAGGTCTCCCGTATCTCCTTCAGGACTTCCTTACCATCCATCTTCGGCATCATGACATCAAGTATCACGAGTGATATATCGCCCTGCTCATAGAATATATCCATGGCCTCCCGGCCGTCGGCAGCTTCCACCACCTGATAATCCTTCTTTACCAGGAAGTCTCGGACAAGCTTCCGCATCCTGCTCTCATCATCTACTACAAGTATCTTTATCTTATCCATTGCCAAAGCCTCCATCCCCTGTCCGCCTGTGGGGGTCATTCATTCCTGTTCAGTTCCAGTTCCTTCTGTTTAATGGCCGATTCGCGTTCATTCAGTTCCTGTTCCCAGTCACTGTACTGATTGAGTATGGCAGTCCTGTAATTGATCATGTTGGGGTTTTCCGCCCGGAGCATTATAACAAACATAGCTATTACCATGATGACAAGGACTATGTTAACGATGAGGGAGATCTTATACTCGGTCCGGAAGGTCTTGCGAAGTGTCCTGGTCTCCCGCTCCCTGCTTATCTTCTCGTCCCTCTCTTCGCTTCTTAAGTTCAAGGCCCTGGTGTAGGATACCGGTACGGGGATCTCTTTGACGGCATCATCCGGTATATCCTTGTTCTTGTACAGGAAGCTCTGAAGCGTGCGCAGATACTCGTAGCCCACCGGCGTGACGAATATACCGCTGGTTATCAGCTTGTCATACACGGCAAGCACACCCCTGGCATTCTCCATGTTCATCTTTCCCGCGATGAACCTTATCTTTTCGATCTCGGCGGAAGCAAGCGATACATCCGCATCATCCGAAAAAGCAAAACCGTCGATCACTGATCTGTTTGCCACGATAAAAAACCTCCTTGATAC
>JAILLI010000065.1 GCA_024693225.1 Lachnospiraceae bacterium | reverse complement strand
CGTCAATAACATGTTAGTTCGTATCAGACGAAATAACGAGGCTTAAACAAACAGGAGGAAGGTTTATGAAGAAGAAAGTATTATCAGTCATTCTGGCTGCGACAATGGTCGCTTCCATGCTCAGTGCCTGCGGTCTTCAGGCTGCAGCTCCCGAAGCTGCTGCACCCGCTGCAGAAGCACCCAAGGAAGAAGCTGCTCCCGCTGAGGAAGCTGCTCCCGCTGAAGAAGAAGCTCCCGCCGAGGAAGCTGCTGCTGAAGAGACAAGTGAATATGCAGCCGCAAACGATCCCGAGGTTACACTTATAATGGCAGAGGTTAACCCTCTCGACACCATCGTTGGTGCTATGGACAGCAAGTTTAAGGAAGAATGTGAGAAACTGTCAGGCGGTTCCATCAAGATAGACCTCCAGGCAGGCGGTGTTCTCGGATCTGAGAACGACGTACTTGATACAATGCTCGGTGGCGGCGGAACGATCGATATCTCCCGTATTTCCGCTTTCTCACTTACAAGCTACGGCGGAGACAAGTCACTCCTTCTCTCACTGCCTTATACATTTGTAAGCAGAGATCATTTCTGGAATTTTGCAACAAGTGATCTTGCAGATACATTCCTCAATGAGCCCCAGGAGAACGGCGCAGGCGTACGCGGCCTCTTCTACGGTGAGGAAGGTTTCCGTCATTTCTTTGCAGTTAACCCGATCAATACGATCGATGACCTTAAGGGATGGAAGATCCGTGTTTCAAACGACCCTGTCATGAACGGTCTTGTTGAAGGTCTTGGCGCATCACCTACAGTTGTTGCATTCGGCGAGCTTTACTCAGCTCTTCAGACCGGTGTTGTTGATGCAGCAGAACAGCCTATAGCAAACTATAAGTCAAACGCATTCCCCGAGGTTGCGAACAACATAATCCTCGACGGACATACACTTGGTGCTGTTGAAGTTGTCATCACTGACGAAGCATGGGGCAGACTTACAGAGGCACAGCAGGAAGCCATGATGGAAGCCGGCAAGATCGCATCACAGTACTGCCGCGAGGTATCAGAGGATAAGGAGAACGAGGTTCTCGAACAGCTCAAGTCAGAAGGCTGCAACGTTGTTGAAGTATCCGACATCAAGCCCTGGCAGGATGCAGTTGCAAAGGTTATAGACGACAATGTCAACACAGACGAGCTCAAGGAACTCTACCAGAAGCTTCTTGACCTGCAGTAAGAAACAGTAGTTTTTCGTTAACGTGATAACAAGGGGGCACTATAAAAGGTGCCCCCGTTTTAAAAGAAGGTAGGAGCCATGTTTGAAAGATTAGACAAGATCAAGCCCGCATATGATGCGATATACAAGGTGGTACTGGTCATCTGCAAACTCTTTCTGATAGCTGATATCCTGATCACCACCATGTCAGTCATGGGACGTTATATTTCATTCATTCCGGACCCGTCGTGGTCTGAGGAAGTCGTACTGACCCTTATGTCATACATGGCCGTTCTGTCCGCGGCTCTTGCCATAAGGCGCGGAGCCCATATAAGGATGACGGCTTTTGACAGATATCTCCCCGATAAGCTTCTCAAGGTGCTGGATATCATTTCGGATATAGTAGTCCTTGCATTTGCCGTGATCATGCTCATCGTAGGGATCAAATACGCATCGACCATCGGCAGCAAGGGTACATATGTATCGATGCCCAGCGTGTCGAGGATATGGATGTATCTGCCGGTACCCGTTGCAGGGGCCGCCATGATAGTATTCGAACTTGAAACATTCTATGCCCACGTCAAATCAATTGTTCTTGGCGGTGAATATATGTCAGGAGCCGTTGAAGACAAGGATGATGTTTCGGAAGCATTGAAGAAGGCATCCGAAGAGGAAGCAGCCATGAAAGGAAAGGAGGGTAAGGCATAATGGATACACAGACGATCGGAATTCTCGTTTTACTCGGAAGTTTCTTTTTAATGGTACTGCTGCGGTTCCCCATCGCTTATGCTGTCGGTGTTTCTTCGGTATTGTGCCTTATGGTACAGGGACTGCCCCTGTCAACCATGTGTCAGTATCTTGTTAAAGGTATCAGTTCATTCTCGCTGATGGCGGTTCCTTTTTTTATCACAATGGGTGTACTGATGGGAACGGGAGGTATATCCGAAAGGCTCATAGCCCTGGCGGATGCCTTTGTCGGATGGATGACCGGCGGAATGGCCATGGTCAATATAGTTGCATCATATTTCTTCGGAGGGATCTCCGGATCTGCTGCAGCCGATACGGCATCCATAGGTTCCATAATGATACCCATGATGGTGGATCAGGGCTATGATGATGATTTTTCAACCGCAGTTACGATAACTTCATCATGTGAAGGACTGCTGGTCCCGCCCAGCCATAACATGGTAATATATGCCATGAGTGCCGGCGGAGTATCCGTAGGAGCCCTTTTCCTTGCGGGATATATACCCGGAGCCCTGCTCGCAGCTTCACTTATGATAGGGTCATATATCATATCCAAGAAGCGTAATTATCCCAAGGGTGACAAATTCTCACTCAAGAGACTCGGAAAGCAGTTCATATCTTCTTTCTGGGCCCTTGCAGCCGTACTCATAGTCGTTGTCGGTGTTGTAGCCGGTATGTTCACGGCAACCGAGTCTGCAGCCATAGCCGTTATCTACAGCCTTATAGTATCGGTCTTCATATATAAGGGACTTGACTGGAAGGGTGTATGGATGGCTCTTGATAAATGTATCGATACACTGTCGATCGTTCTGATCCTGATATCGACATCCGCTATATTCGGTTTCTGCCTTACAAGGCTCCATGTTCCGGATATGGCAAGTAAGGCCATACTGGGTATGTCCAGTAACCCTTACGTGATCGCAATACTGATAGACCTTATACTGCTGATCCTCGGTTGTATCATGGATATGGCTCCGATCATCCTGATCGCGACCCCCATACTGCTGCCCATCGCAACATCCATAGGTATCACGCCGGTCCAGTTTGGTATTATAATGGTTCTTAACTGCGGTATCGGACTGCTGACACCTCCCGTCGGTGCGGTGCTCTTTATAGGATCGGCTGTCGGACACTGCAAGATGGAAAGGGTTGTAAAGGCTACATTACCGTTTTATATTTGTATGATCGTAACCCTTCTGCTGGTTACCTTTATACCGTCGATAGCCATGTTCCTTCCGAATCTTCTCGGAAACTGAGTAAGAGAGGCCGGATATGCAGGACAGTTTTACGTACACATACAGGGTAAAGACTTCCGATCTGTGGCAGGCCATGATGTATTATTCCTATTCATCATTTATGGGAGTTGTAAATGTGGTCTTCATAGTTTCGGCAATAGCCCTCATCATCAGCCGGTGGGGGGAGGCAACGGACCTCTTCAGGGCATTGATGGTCGTACTGGTCCTGCTCTTTACCGTGCTGCAGCCGGCTTCCATATGGCTGAGGGCCAAAGCTGCCCTCTCGGGTGCACCCCGCGAGCTGACCCTTTCGGCCGGCCGGGAAGGACTTGATATTACGGCAGACGGCCGCGACCAGCATATGGGATGGGACAAAGTCAGGGGAATAGTCAGTAAACCCACCATCCTCATACTGTATGTGGGGGACGGCAGCGGATATATCTTAAGGAACAGTGTGCTCGGGACCACCAGAAAAGACTTCCATGAGTTTGTAAAAGACAGATGCCAAAGGAGATAGGACCATGCATGTATTAAACAGGGACAGGGAATATAAAAACGTCGGTGAAGGGACCGTAAGAAAGGTTCTGGCATACAGCGACAACATAATGAACGTGGAACTGAGATTTGAAGCCGGAGCCGTAGGAGCCATGCATAAGCATCCTCACGAACAGATAGGATATGTGATCGAGGGTACTCTCATATACAAAGAAGAAGGGTCGGATGATGTTACCCTTCACGCCGGAGACACCTACCTGGTACCTTCGAATATGATGCACGGGATAGAATGCCTTACACCGGTCAAGCTATTGGATATATTCACACCAATGAGAGAGGATTTTATATAGAATGGCTTATTCATTAAACGATCAGACCTATGACAGGCTCAAGCGGGACATAATGACACTTGTCCTGATGCCGGGAGAACCCGTATCGGCAGCCAAGATCGCTGAAAGATACAATGTGAGCAGGACACCGGCCAGAGAAGCTATAGTAAGACTGGAGACGGAAGCCCTTGTAGATATTTATCCCCAGGTGGGTACCGAGATATCAAAGATAGATGAGGGAAGGGCAAAACAGGAATGGTTTGTCAGAAAGACACTGGAAATGGGTGTCATAGACGGGCTCTTTGCCAATGTGACGGCAGATGATCTGTCCAGGATGAGGGAACATTGTCATAAGATGGAACTTGTGTCGGACAGGCTTAATGATCCGGATATGACTTTTGAATACTTAAGAGGCGATAACGATTTTCATAATACAGCCTTCCATGTGGCCGGCCAGGAGCTTGCGGCCAGGATAGTCGGCAATTCCATGACCCATTACAACCGGGTAAGGCTGCTGGTCGATATGGAAAATGCCAACAAGGACAGGACCCTTGCCACCCACGCCCAGCTTATCAGATGTATAGAGACAAAGGACAAGGAAGCCTACAGGGAACTTTTGAGCGTTCATCTGGGGTATTTTGAAAGGGATATCGAGGATCTTCGGGACAGAAGGCCCGAATTGTTCAGAGAATAGACAGAGAG
>JAILLI010000056.1 GCA_024693225.1 Lachnospiraceae bacterium | reverse complement strand
ATCTCTTCACCGTTAGCTGCTGTTACGCTCTGATCATAAAATCCCATATTCTTTACCTCCTGTCTGGAATGAACATTGATATTTATCTTTTGTCATATTATATTTTGCGCAATATAAAATGTCAAGAACTTTTTTCTCATTCCCTGATCATCTCCGATCTGCTCCGAAATTCCTGATGAAGGCGTAAACAAGCACAAGATTGGCAGATGCTGCCACGGTCATTATCATCATGACCGAAGAAATGCCTGAATTTTTCAAAACAAGTGTCCCCGCCGCAGAAAGCGCCAAAGCCCCGGCCTTTTTTGCCCCGTTAAGGGCGATCAGCAGGATGGCTGCTATTGCCATCGAATACTCCCTGTATCTTGCATACTTTTTCTTCATGACCGTATTTGAAAGGATCCTCAAGAAATAGACAAGTGTACTGACCACGCCAAGCAGCATCACTATATATCCCGGATCCTTATCCATCAGGACAGACTGCGTATTCATCTTGACATATGACAGTCCTGTACCTGTCAGAGCTGTAAATACCGCAAAAGATACAAGCATAAGCACGCCTGACCTTATACCTGCATTTTTCCTGCCATCTATGATCTTCTTTAAGCTGTCAGGTTCCGTGATCTCATTTGATGCACTCTCATCCCGGGATATCGAAAAAGAGACGAAGACGCCCAGAAGTCCAAACAGAATACAGACTATCATGGGAAGATATGCATATATCTCAAACAGGAAGCCGCATATCAGAGATGTCAGCATCATGGTTAGGGCCACAGCACTGTTTGCATCCGACTGATAGGCAACATACTGATCTGCCCTGTCATCCTTCTCCAGTCTGTTTTTTGATAATGCCGGTCCCATGGCGTTTAGGGTATGCGCGATGCATTTGATAAAACCGCCTGTAAGGATCACCCAAAAGCCCGGTGCAAGAGCAAAACATAGAGCAGACAGAAGGAACAGGATACTTCCTGTCCGCACAGCCGCTTTATTTCCGATCCGGTTTATCACCTTCAGCAGGGGATACTGGATAAGGATGGAAAAGCCAAGTGACAGAATGGTTATCAGCGATACCTCATCCGCTGACAGCTTCTTTACTTCCATCAGGAATGTTACATCAAAGACGACCCACAATAAGAGATCCGTCTCAAGAGCCGTATATAAAAGATAACCCCTGTAAAACTTTTCCCTGTATCTTTCCTTAATGCCGTACATTTATGACACTCCCGAAAACAAACGGTTTTTCCTGTCATCATTACAGTACCTGCCGGAGAAGGCGACAGCTCTTTTCTTTGCCTCCGAAAGTACATCGGCAGGAAAGGCTCCGGGCAAAATGACGGAAGCAAGACATATCCTTGCAGCATGTACTCCCATGATCTGCCCTATAAGCTCTGAACGCTCCTTATCCGTGACCGAAGGATAGTATTCCCCGATAAAGAGCTCAAACAGGTTCTCAGCATGGGTTTTGTCAAGGCCGAGCTGCTGCCGGCACTGTTCATCCGAAATAAAGGCCGGCAGAAATACGTAATGTGAATACATGCCAAGCAGGTCAAATACCGGGTGTCCCTTCCCGCACAGCAGCATATCTATAAAACTGATCTTTCCTTCGAGAAGGATCGCATTCCCTGTGTGGCAGTCACCATGGACAAAACAGTCCGTATCCGGTATGCATTCAAATACAGCCCTTATCTTATCCGCCTCATCCTCTGAACAAAAGCCGGGATCAAGCTGGCCGGTAAGTGATACGGATACCTCTTTAATGTTGGGAAAGGAACTGTTCTCTGCTCTGATCGCGTGCAGCTCCTTTAGTGCCTTCGCGAAAATCCGGATATGCTCCCTCATCTTAACAGGGTCCACCTCCAGATCATCCGTATAGAAAACAATGATCGAAGAGATATCTTTATAAACAAAGCCTCTGACAACGAAATGCTGCAGATCGCACACTTTCCTTATCGCTCCCGCGATCTCTCCGGGTTCGATACGGTATCCCCCTATCTTGAACATTTCATCCGTACGGCCCCTGATGATAAGATCACCGGATCCGTATCCAGGATCCTGTCAAAACACGCCTCATCAACATAAAGCTTGCAGGCACAGTCCTTACGGATATGATCCGTACGCTTTTGGTCGTTTCCGGTCTCTGTAAGAACAAAAGCAGCACCCGCTCTCATTGTTCCCACAATGCAGGCATACAGTTCAACTCCTCTTGGAAGGCAGTACATGACCACGTCCTCAGGACCTATGCCCATCTGCTTCAGCCGGGCATATATCCGCCCTGAAAGGGTCCATAGTTCTCTGAAAGTAAGGGATATACCCGGTTCGGAAACTACCGCCCTGCTGTCCGGCATGGTCAGTGTATGCTCTTCCAGCATCTCCAAAACGGTCTTTTTACTGTCAGACATCTTTCCTCTTCTCAAAAAACTCTCTGATATTACTTAGCCATTCCTGTGGAGACATGGTCTTTAACAGGTATTTTTCGGGCTTAAGAGACAGTACCTGCATAACGCTTTCCTTGTCGTTCTTGCTGGTGAGGAACATTACGGGGATATCTGCCGTCGCCACTTCGCTCCGTATCATCTCGAGAACCTTGGCGCCGCTTATCACAGGCATCTCATAATCGAGCAGGATAAGGTCGACTTTGTTATTTGCAAGAAAAGTGATCGCGTTCATACCGGATCCTGCCATAAATACCCTGTATTCACTCTCAAGAAGTGATTTGATCATACGCAGCATTGTAGGATCGTCATCGACTATCAGGATCTTCTTTCTGCTCTCCTTCGCGTTCCCCCGCTCATATTCCGCATCAAGTTTTTCCGTAAGATCCTTTACGTTAAGCGGTCTTTGGATCTTGGCAGTCACGAGATCCTCCGGGATTACTTTCACGGCCTCCTCTATCTCCTCATCATTTCCCACGATAAAGAGCGATATTTCCTTCTCTGCCACAACATCCTTGAGATATACGAGAAATTCTGCTGCAGATGCCAGATCAGGATCAAGGTACAGTATTGCAAGCTTCGGAAGCTCCCCAAGCTTTCCGACTTCTTTTATCGTAGCCCCCGATACGACCACGTCATAATCTTCTTTTTTCAGGCCGTTTATAATGGCATTCATCATGAAGCCTACGGTCTCTCCCACAAGAAGTACTCTCTTTTCCATCACAATTCCTCCATAAGCGAATCCCGGTCAAGTCCGGTAACAAGGTCGCAGATACGTGTATACCTGTCCTTCTCATCATCCGGTATCCGATAGTTTCCGAGCATCTTTACTATCTCATCAGCCGTGTCAAAATCAAAGGCTTCCGCCGCCTCGCGTATACCGGTATATGCTTCGGCAAGCTGCGCGGCGTCTATGATCTCACGCTCATCCGCCGCTTCGTCATCTTCATACAGTGGCTTAAGTTTATCATATAATACCCGATATAGCGAAAGCATTTCGTCATTTGCGGCATCTATGCCTTCCCTGTCCCCCGCATCTCCCATAGCTTCAAGCTTCGCAGCCTCTTCTGACAGATGCAGTGCTCCTATGAGCCTTGCCGAACTCTTAAGTGCATGAACCGCTACCGTGTATCCGCGGATGTCACCCTGCGTCAGGAGCTCCTCTATCCGCTCGGGTCCGGTCTTGGCCGCCACGCAGAAATCATGAACAGCATTTTTCAGTATATCTTCTGTCATGCAGTTTGAAAGAGCAGCTCTTGCATCTATTCCCTCTATGGCTCCAAGTTCTGACAAAAACTCTCCGTCATATGCCGTATCATCGCCCGCTGCCTCGTCTGTCGGCGGCAGGACTTTTTGGGGCGGCAGCATCTTTTCGATCATCTTCTCAAGCTTTACGGCATCAACCGGTTTGCTCAGGTAGTCCGCAAATCCTTCGGCTATGTATTTTTCCCTTATGCCGGCAACTACGTTTGCGGTCAGCATAACGACCGGAGTATCTGCGTTTTTATTCTCATCGGCTTTAAGCTTTTGCATCTCGCGAAGCGTTTGTGTCCCGTCCATCTCAGGCATACGCTGGTCCATGAAGATGATATCATAGGCATTGTCCCGTACCTTTTCGATACATTCCAGTCCGCTTCCCGCAGTATCTACCGTAAGCAGCAGGGGCTTCAAAAGTCCCTTTATGACGTTAAGGTTCATTGGGGTGTCGTCAACTACAAGGATGCGGGCATCGGGTGCATTAAAGCTTGCCCTGTACCTTTGTGTGCTGTTTATGGATCTTAGGTAGGTCTCGTTAAAATCACCTATCGGTTCATGATCTGCAACCTGCTGCACGACCTCAAAGGAAAAGTCGGAACCTTCGCCGTATACACTGCTGACATTAAGCCTCGATCCCATCATGTCAAGCAGCTGTGTCACGATGCTCATCCCGAGCCCGGTACCTTCTATGTTCCTGTTCCTCGACTCCTCTATCCTTTCAAAGGGGGATGTCAGTTTCGACAGATCCTCTTCCCTGATCCCGATACCGGTATCCGTAACACGTATGCCCAGGGCAATACTGTCTTCGGATACGGGCCTTGAAGTCACCTCCAGCCTGACGCTTCCCTCATGGGTGTATTTAACGGCATTATTTAATATGTTAAGGATACACTGTTTTATCCTGATCTCGTCACCGATGAGCAGATGCGGTGTATCGTTCGTTACGTCAACTTCCAACTTTAATCCTTTTTCCGCGGCCTTCTCGCTTACCATGTTGATAAGATCATTGATGACGGAGCTCAGCTCATACTCGGCCGGGATTATCTCCATCTTGCCCGCCTCTATCTTGGAAAAATCCAGAAGATCGTTTATAAGAGCGAGCAGTGTCCTGCCCGAGTTCTTTATATCAAATGCGTATTTGCGGATATTCTCATCATCGCTCTCACGAAGTATCATCTCATCCAGGCCTATGACCGCGTTGATCGGTGTGCGGATCTCATGGGACATGTTTGAGAGGAAGTTACTCTTGGCCTCGGATGCCGCCTTGGCAACACGAAGGTCTTCCTTCAGCTGCTGCTCACGTTTCATCTCTTCTATATAAGTGTTCAGTTCCCCGATCATCCGATGTATCATCCTATACAGCAGTTCGATCTCATCCTCGCTGTGGATATCAAGATCGGACAGCTTCTGAAGGACCATCCGGCGCCCGTTTTCATCCTCGCCGAATTCACTGACGACGTTCGCGATATCCGTTATCGGCAGCGCTATCAGCTTCTGGCCCGCGTAGTTACACAAAAGGACTATGGGATGTACCACGCACAGGAGCATAAGTATCAGTTTCAGGTCAAAAGCCACCCCGCGTTCATCGAAAGAGAACTTGTGCTCCCTGTCATTGATCCTGGCACTCTCAAATGCCTCACTGAACTCATCGGGTTTGAAAGTCGGCTTGAAGTCAGGCTTGAATTTCCCCTCAGATCCGGTCCCGGAGGTTTCTGCTCCGACATTCTCCACCCTCTTATGATAGTCATCGAGCATCTTAGGTATCAGGCTGTTGGCAAAAAATGCCGCCGCTATACCCATGATCACAGCTTCGGTCAGAAGCAGGGCAAATATCCTGCCGGACATTGAGCGGTAGCCTTTGCGCAGGTTTCCCTCAAACCTCCTGACGAACTCTTCAAATCCTTCATTGATACAACCGAATTTCAACCGCAGTCCCTCGGTGCACCTGTTGTCAAACCAGTACAGGAAAAGGCACATGAGGATCGACTGCGGCACGATAACGATCAGTCTGTACACTACGACCGATGAATCTCCCCCGGAAAAAGTCTCCGTGGTTATAAGGACAAATACCAGATAATATACGGCAGACATGAAAAGACCGGACAGGAGGCCGCCTGCCAGGCTTCTTACCATATTCGAGCACGATTTTTCCCTCTTCATCCTGCTGAATATATATACCGCGACCAGATGGTAGAAGGGAAAATACGCATAGCTTGGCGATATCAGCACGGTTGCGATGAAGACGGTGGTAAAACACATTATTCCTCCGCCCCACCCGTACATGACGGTAGCGACCTCTATGGGGATCAGGTACATAAAGAACATCAGGAACTTTACAAAATCCGGTGCGGACGTACTTACAAAACACAGCCAGTACATAAAAACAGACAGGAGGATAAGACAGAACATGATCACGTCCCTGACCGTACGGGAGCGGCGCAGCTCTTTGTCCTTTGAACTGATACCTATATCCGAAAACAGATTGTTCAGTATCCACCTGTGATATATTTTCCTGTTTTTCATCTTATCCACCTGTGTTCCATTCCTGTGCCTTTTCGATATCTGCTCAATCCCGCCGGCAGCAGCCGTAATATGTCATACGACTGTATACCCTTCTGAAGCCAGTAAGCCTGTGATCGATCCTCTTCAATTCCATTTCCGTATGCCTTTTTGTGTCCTGCTTCTCTATGGATGCAGGATATCACCATGCTGCGATCAAATCAATAGGCCGCCGTCCTAAGCTCGGATCAACCTTGAATTGCTACGAATAAATATTGTATCATAAGAAACATGGAAAGACCCGATACCCCGGTAAAAACCGAAAAAACTGATATTGTCATAAAGATATGCATCAGTGCCTGCCTGCTGCTTACCCTTGTCCTCTATATATACGGCCAGTTTTTCGTTCATAATCCTTCATTATATGCAAACAAATGTGAACTGTATGATGCCGTATGGTCATATACGGACCCGTCCGGCGCAACAAAGCAGTACAGGGTCAACGAGAGGTTCGATAAAAAGGGGGTCACCGATGTTGTGCTCAAAACACAGCTTCCCGACTCCATCGACGACGGCAGCTGTCTATTCATCCTGACCGGCAAAGATCTTGACGCATATGTGGACGGAGAACTCCGGAACAGTTACCGGCTCAGCTATTCCCCATTCGGAAGGAACGTCAAGGGTCAATGGATATCCATCACTCTCCGCAAGAGTGATGAGGGAAAAACGCTTACCGTCGTGCGTCCAAACTACTGGCTTGATGACTTCTACATCACCGAAACCTATATCGGAAACCGTCTGGGTTTTGCCGTACATCTCATGGGCGATAATCTCTTTATCCTGTTCCTGGGCTTTTCTCTCATCATATTCGGCATGGTCACCACCGTCATATGTCTGGCATACAGGATCAAGAGACGTCGCGACTTCCCCCTCTGGTATCTAAGTCTCGGTGTCTTCGCAGGAGCGATATGGCTTCTGCTTGACAGTTATACTTATCCTCTCTTTTTCCGCAATTATTTTATTGACGGGATAACGGCATTTCTTGTGATCATGTTACTGCCTTTCCCTTTCGCCGCATATATAAACAGCCTTCTGGACAAACGCTACCGGAAAATATATTATACGCTGAGTTTTCTTATCATAGCCAACTTTACCATACAGAGCATTCTGAATTTTACCGATATAGCTGATTTTAACACCACCATGCCCATCAGTAATACCATCATGGGCATAGTGGCAGTATATTGTTTTTCGGTTCTTATATACGACAGATTTAAAATGGGGCATCGCGAGAACACTCTCGTCACCATAGGTTTTACCCTGTTCGCCCTGCTCGCGATCATTGAGATCATACATCTGAACCTTCCGGTCCATACCAATGACGGAGCCTTTATTGCAGCCGGCCTGCTGCTCCTTCTGATCTTTGCCATATCACATGAGATCGTCAGGATAAGCGAACTTCGGGCCGAGACACTCGAAGCGCAGAAAGCCAATCAGGCCAAGACAACCTTCCTTGCCAACATGAGCCACGAGATCCGTACACCCATTAATGCCATACTCGGTATGGACGAGCTTATCCTGCGCGAAGATACCGATCCCAAAGTCAGGGAATACGCATCGAACATAAAGAGTGCCGGGACGGCTCTTCTCGAGATAATAAGCGATGTGCTCGATTTTTCCAAGATCGAGCAGGGCAAGATGGAGATAGTTGAAAGTGAATATGATATCAAAACCCTTATAAACAGCATCATCACCATGATCGAAGTCAGGGCCGACGAAAAGGGGCTGAGCTTTATAAAGGACATATCCTCCGAGCTTCCGTCAAAACTTGTCGGAGATGAAAAGAGGCTGCGGGAAGTCATGATCAACCTTCTCGGTAACGCGGTCAAATACACGCCAAAAGGAAGCGTCACTTTTTCTGTCAGCCGCGAAAGCACAGATGAGCAGCATATCATTCTTATCATTTCCGTAAAAGATACCGGTATCGGCATAAAGGAAAGTGACCGGAGCAAACTGTTCATGCAGTTTGAACGTCTCGACCACGCCAGGACACAATCCATCGAAGGTACAGGGCTGGGCCTTGCGATATCAGCCAACCTGATAAGACTTATGGGCGGAACGATAGACTGCAGCAGCACCTACGGAGAAGGCACGGAATTCATCGTTCGCATACCTCAGACCGTTACAGATTCAGCTCCCATAGGAAACATCAATTCCCAAAAGATTTCCGATCAGTCGGGATCATCAGATGAAGCTCTCTCCGATCTGAGCGGCGTCAGTGTTCTTGTCGTAGATGACAGTACCATGAACATAAAAGTTGCTTCAGGTCTTCTGGGAATACTAAAAGCCGATGTGACTGCCTGCAAGAGCGGAGCGGAAATGCTCGATATCATAAGGCAGAAGAAATTCGATATCATTCTGCTCGATCACATGATGCCTGTTATGGACGGGATAGAAACTCTTGAAAGATCGCGCTTTGTCGAAAATAACCTCAATACCGATACACCTTATATCGCGCTTACCGCAAATGCGATCGCAGGCGCCCGGGAAATGTATCTTGAAAAAGGTTTTACGGACTATCTGAGCAAGCCGATGAAGATCGAGGAGCTGTCGGCTGTTATAAGTTCACATCTGGGGGCTTGTCTTTCATCAACCCGGGAATAATACTTATCAGGATCATTTTTTATTTTACTATTTCATTAAGCCCGGCAACTGCGTCCTCATATCCCTTAAATACTATTCCGATAAATCCAAGCTTTTGCGCACTGATCACATTTTCTTCCGTGTCATCTATAAACACGCTTTCTTCCGCTTTCAGGCCATACCTTCTTAGCAATGTCTTATATATCTCCGGGTCCGGTTTCACTATGCCTTCCCTGAACGAAAAAACACAGCCGTCAAATCTTTCCGTAAACGAAATCTGATCATAACACTGCTCATATCCGGCAGGTGTAAAATTGGTGATGCAGTAAAGCTTATAACCGGCTTCCTTCAAAGAGTTTATCCAGTCCTCGGTATAGTCATATCTGCCCATAATACCCGAACACGAATCATAGGCTTTATGCAGCTCATCTGCGATATCAGGGTCCTCGCTTATAAAAGCATTCATAGCCTCCTCATACGAAAGCTTTCCTTTTTCGTATTCGGTCCAATATGGTGTCATGGCAGAAGCCTTGATGATCCTTTTTATCATCGCTGCATCAAAACCTTTTTCCGCAAGGAAGTCCTTATACCTGAACGGAGCCAGAACATTGCTTATATCAAAGACTATATTCTTTATCATTTGATCTTCTCTCTTTTAAAAATTCCCATCCGATCTCATATCAAAACTACTGAAGCAAAACTTTAACGCTGTATGTTTTGCATTCTCCCGGCTCTAAGAACTTGAGCATGCCGGTTTTTCTCATCACATCTCTTCCATCAGGATAACAGTTGCCGCATTCCAGTCCGAGAACATAGTCTCTCACCCCCATCATCTTCCACTCTACAAACCCGTCAAGGTTTGATGAGTCAAAGCTGATCGAAAGCCTTGTGTTAAGCTTGGGCTGCTTGATGGAGACTGTGGTGTCTGCTTTGTCAAACTTGTGATAATAGCATCTCTCCCGGTAATTTGCCGTGGGCTTTTCCATATGCATCCAGTTTTCGATATCAGCGGCCGCATGATCATCTCTTGGAATGACCTCATCGGATGGGATAGTGATAATGCTGTCCTCATCCAGAAGCGGATATCCCATATTCATATGATACAGTATTTCAAACGGCTCAACCTTGTCGCCTGTGTTTTTTACGGTATCTGTGACGGTAAAGCTGTTGTCTTTTGTAGAAACCCTTATTTCCCTGAAAAGACGGAGCTTTCTTCCGAAGATCGTCTCGTCTTTGGTGATCGTTTTGATCACCAGATCGGTTTTTTCTGCCTCGTCCTCTTCATAAAAGTATGCCCGGTCACAGGGAGTATTCGCGATGCTTCCATGAAGGGGAATATCCTCACCATTATCATTGCAGGGCGTGCCCACCCCGTTGAGCCCGCAGGTCGTCAGAAAGCCTGCGGTAAAGGAATTAAGCCAGTTACTGCCGATACTGTCATAATATGCGCCGGCCACATAACCGCAGGGGCTCATATAGCTCATATTGATCCCTTTATATCTGAGCCTGGTGATGTCACCGTTCCGGTCCGGGGATACTGTAAGTTCCAGCCCCTTTCCGTTATTTACCTCATAAAGGCGCATTCCATCGCCCTTTCCGCCAACCAGCCGATGCTCTTCAATACCGTATAACTGGCTGTCATGTCCTATATATTCATTCATTACATTAACCCCCTGACCGCGTCATACATTATTGATCTATATCAACCCACTCATATCCAAGGTAGGTTGTAAATGCCTCTTTTAAAACATCCTTCATGTGGCCGATCCCGATGGATGTATGATGCTTGAATCCTCCTCTTGCAAGCTTTATCATCTTGTTCTGCATATCAGGTATCTCACAGACACCACCGCATCCGAAGAAGCCTTCTTCGATCACGTCATCTGTAAACCTGGCCTCTGAAGCATAAACTATGATCTTGCCATCCTTTGTCTGGCAGTTTGAGATCGTTATATCGTTCGGAGCGATCCTTCCCTCGCAGGTACCGCAGCCTGAACCCGCATCTGTCTTGTCGAACATCTTGTGGCTTGTTACCACGCCCCTGGTGGTCATAAGTGAATTCGGGACCGGTCCGCAATGGAAAAGGATGACCTTGTTCTCGTCATCACCATAGTTATTGTTCCAGTCAAGGACAGTTGTCGGCATCTGCGATGCAAGTGCCATTGCCCTCATTGTGACCGCTGAACACATATCGATCTCACAGGAAGCCGTGATGCCTCTGTCATTAAGCTCCGAAAGAAGTACACACGGACAGACTCTCAGAATTTCTTCCATCTCATTCCAACAGCGCAGTGCGATCGCATCCAGGTGATAGCTTTCAATATATTCATCAATGACCACAGCGATCTTGGAGAGCGTATTCTTTTTCTCCTCCGAAACCTGTGTAAAGTCCGTATATGCCTCAAGGGCAGCCTTCTTGGCCACAACCTTCTCATCATCGTCAGCAAGCTTTCCTACCTTGAACACAAGCTCGGACAGATCAAAAGATTCTACGTTGATGCCGTATTTCTGAAGGGCTATTTCATCAAATCTCACTGTTTTGAAAGCTGTTGTCCGGGCACCGATACAACCGATGTTGCAGCGCTTCATACCGTTTACCACTCTGCAGATCGCAGCGAAGTCTCTTAAGTTTTCCCGGAATTTTTCGGAAAGCGGGTGTACCACGTGTGGCTTTAATACCGTGAAAGGCACCTTGTACTGTGTAAATACATCCGTCACCGAGAACTTTCCGCAGAAGGCATCTCTTCTGTGGGCAAAATCCATCTTGCCGATCTCATCCGGATATGCCTGCATAAGGATGGGAACGCCTGCATCCTGAAGGGCCGTGATCGCACCGTTCTCATCCGCAAAGATCGGCATCGAGAAAATAACTCCGTCATATTCTCCCTCATGCTCTTTCAGCCACTTCGCATAGAGCAATCCTTCGTCTCTTGTCTCGATCCCGCCAAATCTGGTGAGGTCCGCATCCATTGCTATATAGTTATAACCGGCATCCGTAACGGCCTTGACCATATCCTCTCTGGCGCCGTAAATGAGTTCACCCGGCATAAAGCCTCTGTTACAGAATGCAAGCGCAAATGTCATATTCTTTTTTTCCATTGTTATTGTCCCCTTTCTCAGAAAGATCACTCAATTCCGGCAAAAACCTTCATGGCTGACTCTACGTTTTCCTTCATGGCCTTACGGGCTGCCATAAAGATCGATGAGAAAAATACAGGCTCACCTTCCTTAAGACCGTTCAGATAGTCAACAACAGCTGCTCCGCCTGATTTGTCCATGTATGTGAAATAATTTATCTTTCTGACGCCGGCCTCAACTGCCTTATGATAATCCTCCGTGCTCACGCCGGACCCGCCATGCATGACAACCGGGATATTACCGGTCTTAATCCTTACATTTCTCACAACATCAAAATCAAGCCTGGGCTCGGTAAGATAAATCCCGTGGGTGGTTCCGAATGAACAGGCCAACGCGTCAATTTTCGTTTCGGCTACAAACTTCGCGGCAAGGTCAGGATCCGTGTAGATCTTTGTATCATCATCTGCACCGGCGCCGTCATTTCCCGTACCTGACTCCCTCTTGCCCATGGAACCCAGTTCAGCCTCCACAGAAGCCCCATACTTTTGTGCAAGCTCTACAGCTTTTTTAGTATTCTCAAGGTTCTCCTCATATGCAAGTACCGAACCGTCATACATTATTCCTGTAAAACCGATCTCAAGAGCCGTCTGCAGATAATCGAGCGTCTCACCATGATCAAGGTGCACACACACAGGAACGGTCGCCTTCTTAGCCATCTCTACCATGATCGGCCCTATTGTTGTAAGCGGGATCCAGGGCTCATGACACTGGGCGAACTGAATGATGATCGGCAGTTTGAGCTCCTCCGCCGCCTCAAGCTCAGCCTCGACAGCCTCAAGACAGGAAGCATTGAAAGACCCGACAGCAATGTTCTTCTCTTCTGCAA
>JAILLI010000055.1 GCA_024693225.1 Lachnospiraceae bacterium | reverse complement strand
GTAAATACGCTTTTTTGAATAAAGGTTGAGGGCAAAAGGAGAATATACCGGCACGCACCGAGTATAAGGCTTATTATCAGTATCTTGTCGGGATGATTGTGAAAAGCATAGAGAAGGTCTGCGACGACCGGCCTGTCCCCGTCTTTGATCTTTTTGAGTATATAGATATAGCCTACGGTAAAAACCGTCGATACCGAAGCCACGAGCACGCTAAGCAGCTGTAATACCGCCTCCGGCATGGTCCTAAATGCAGAGAATGCGGACACTACAATGCTCATGATGGCATATAACAGCACAAAAAGAAGAGCAAAGGTACCGGTTGCTATTTTATAGTTGCCAAGTAACTGATCCTTTGCCTTCGACTTCAAATCAGATATCGATGTTCTATTCATTAAAAGCAGCTCCTGAACCCGTCATACCGCCAGATCTACGCTCTGACCGCGAAGGCCCAGCGCATCATTTGCTTTCTTGCTCTGCGTATAGGGGTTCTTTTCATTATTGTATTTGATCATTGTGTGTGTGGTTCCGCCCGATACATAAGTCCTGCCGCATTCAGGGCAGACAGCCGTATGTATCGACACACTGGCGTTTATGACCTTGCCGCCATCCTGCTGGGCCTTGGAATAGGCGTTAGCCACATGCTCCTGCTCATGGGCCCTGACCCTTGAAGCTGCGGCTGTAGGGGATATATGCTGGGCCGACTTGAATGATACGTTCTCATCCGAGCCGTCCTGATACTTCCTCTCCTTGCAGGTCTGACATTCGGCAGGTGATGACTTCCTTCCGGGGGCGACTTTGGTGGATTCTCCCGGGTTCTTGATCACCTCGGCCTTACCGGTATCTTCAGCATTGCCGGTATTCATGGAAGATGAAGCCGCATAACCGCCGTATATATATCCGGTAAGGGGCATATTTCCATATCCGCTAATTCCGATCACGGGCCATCCTCCTTTCTCTGATCCGGGTCAGGATCATCAAAATCCTCCGCCGTTCTCAAACTGCTCGAGCATGCGCTCATATAAGTCGTCTCCGTAGGTCTGTCTGAACAGGTCTTCCTGTTGTTCAAGAGAATTTACTATCTCCTGATCTATGTTCTTCTTGAACTCAGGGTTGGTCGTATACATAACGACCGGGAATACTACTGTAAATACAAGAAGTACGACCGATACTACCATACCGACTATCGACAGGATAAGTCCTGTTTTGGCTCTGGGGCGGAGTGTCTGTTCGGCACCCTTTGAAAGCAGGGCCAGAATGATGCCTATAGCCGAAAAAACAAAGGGACAACAGCATAATACCGATACAAGAGAGATGATCCCCAGAACAAATGATGCGTTAGCCAGCCTCTCGGCTGCAAGTTCCTTATCGGTATACTCTGTGTTGGTTTCCATCGGTGCTTCCCATCCCTTTACTGCAGGGACATATGTCCCATGCGTATAGTTACTATGATTATACCACAGAATCACCTTTTTCAACATAAAAATAACGGGGATGACCCCGTTATTTTCAAATAAACCATTTCCAAATATCCCTTTTCAGATATCCGGGTTACTTCCTAGTCGTCAAGCCCGAACATGTCGTGGATAACGTTCATTGCCTTCTCAACTTCCTTCTCATCGATAAGGACCGTTACCCTTATCTCGGAGGTAGAGATCATCCTGATGTTGATATTGGCGTTAAAAAGACACTCGAACATCTTGGATGCGACACCGGGGTTGCTCATCATGCCGGCTCCGACGATGGATACCTTGGCAACCTGGGAGTTGGTATCAACATGCTCCATATTGAGGGTATCCTTTATACCTTCGATGGCATCAAGGGCATCCTTTTCCATATCTCTCGGTATCGTAAAGGTGATATCCTTCGTATCATGACGTCCTATGGACTGCAGTATCATGTCAACGTTGATGTTTGCCTTTGCAAGGGCATCAAAGAGCCTGAATGCGACACCCGGCCGGTCATCAAGTCCCACAACAGATATCCTGGTAACGTTCTTATCGGCAGCAACGCCCGAAACAAGCATTCTTTCCATTTTAACAACCTCCTTAATGACTGTACCCTCGGCTTCAGACATGCTGGACCGGACTACCAGCCTTACGCCGTACTTTTTGGCAAGCTCTACCGAGCGGTTATGAAGCACTCCTGCTCCCAATGTGGCCAGATCCAGCATCTCATCATAGGTGATCTCCTTGAGCTTTCTGGCTTTCGGAACTATCCTGGGATCAGCCGTGTATACGCCCTCCACATCCGTGTATATCTCACACTTATCCGCATGAAGTGCTGCAGCAAGAGCTACGGCTGTTGTGTCAGAGCCTCCGCGCCCGAGTGTCGTATAATCATCATACTTGTTGACACCCTGAAAACCCGTGATGATCACGATCTTTTTCAGATCCAGCTCATTGCGGATCCTTTCCGTATCGATCCTCTTAAGCCTTGCATTGCCGTATACACTCGTCGTGTGCATGGCGACCTGATAGGCATTGAGCGAAATAGCGGGAACACCCAGGCTGTCCATGGCCATGGCCATCATGGCAACACTTATCTGCTCACCCGTTGTCATGAGCATATCCAGTTCACGCCTCGGGGGCGTCGGATTAATGGATCTTGCCATATCGATCAGCACATCCGTCTGCTTGCCCATGGCGGAAAGGACTACCACGACGTCATTTCCGGCTTTGTAGTCGGCGATACAGCGCTTTGCGACATTCATAATGCGCTCATTGTCGGCGACCGAAGTCCCGCCGAACTTTTTTACAACCAGCATCTTAATTCTCCTCTTCCATCTTGCGGTCCAGTCTGATCCTTCCGAGGACCTTGGGGACCTTCTTTATCTTCTCATCAAATGCTTCCTCTGTAAGGGGCGGTGTGACAAAGGCGAACTCATCGGTGATATCCTCAAGTTCGATAAAGGATACATGCCCGAACTCATCTCTGATCTTTCCTTCATCATCTGCCCTTTTTCCGGATACCCGGACGAAAAAGCTCCTCGTGGCATTTCCTATGCCCGTAAGAGGCAGCTCTTCCGGCTCCCAGAATACGTATATATGCTTATTGGGATGCTTTGCGGCATCCACTATATCCGAAACCACGGCACATGCTGTGGGGAGCTTGCCTGCCCCGCTGCCGTAGAACATTATGTCCCCGATCTGGCTGCCTTTTACAAAAACAGCATTATATACGCCCGATACGGCATAAAGGGGCTGTGTCTTATCCACTATGAAAGGAGCGACCATTGCATAGTATTTCCCATCCTCACAGGTGCTCGATGCCAGAAGCTTTATGGCACCGCCCATCTTCCTGACAAAACGGATATCATTTGCCGTGATCCGGCTGATGCCCTCTGTATAGACTTTCTCATAATCCACATTCTTCCCGAATGCAAGGGAAGAAAGTATGGCTATCTTCCTGGTGGCATCATATCCTTCGATATCAGCCTCGGGATTACGCTCCGCATAGCCCATCTCCTGGGCGCTCTTCAAGGCTCTGTCAAATTCCCAGCCCTCTTCGGCCATCTGGGTCAGTATATAATTGGTCGTACCGTTAAGTATTCCCTTTATCTCAAGTATCCTGTCCGCCGTAAGTGACGAATTGATGGGCCTGATCACCGGAATGGCTCCGCCGACACTGGCCTCAAAGAGGAAGTTTACACTCTTTTCCTTTGCTATGGCGATAAGCTCCGGTCCGTGGGCCGCAACCAGCTCTTTATTGGAGGTGCATACGCTCTTACCGGCCAGAAGGGATTTTTTGACAAAGGTATATGCGGGCTCCACTCCGCCCATGACCTCGACCACGATCACGACCTCGGGATCATTTAAAATGGTGTCAAAATCATGAACCAGTACGCTCTCTACCCTGTCTCCCGGAAATTCCCGAAGATCCAGCACATACTTGATGTTTATCTCATCCCCGACCCTTTTGGCCACAGAATCACTGTTCTTATCGATAACCTCGACAACACCCGAACCCACTGTTCCGTATCCGAGCACTGCTATATTTACCATTTCCTACCTCCGTAACGATCACTTGCTGGATATCCATTTCAGATATGCATTTATGAAAGGATCGAGATAACCGTCGAGCACGGCATCCGCCTGCGCCACTTCCTGGTTGGTCCTTGTATCCTTGACCATGGTATAGGGCTGCAGTACATAAGACCTTATCTGGCTTCCCCAGGCTATATCCTTGACTTCACCACGTATATCCGACAGTTTCTCGGCATTTTCCTCTTTCTTGAGCATGTAGAGCTTGGCCCGCAGCATCTGCATGGCCTTGTCCTTGTTTTGGAACTGGCTGCGCTCGTTCTGGCACTGGACCACGATCCCTGTCGGTATGTGGGTGATACGTATGGCCGAACTGGTCTTGTTGATATGCTGGCCGCCCGCTCCAGATGAACGGTAGGTATCGATCCTCAGATCATCTTCATTTATATCAACATCCAGATCTTCTTCTATATCAGGCATTACATCAAGGGAAACAAAACTGGTCTGGCGCTTTCCCTGGGCATTGAAGGGCGATATGCGGACAAGCCTGTGAACGCCTTTTTCCCCTTTGAGATACCCGTATGCATTGGTACCATTTATCTGGAAGGTGACCGACTTGATGCCGGCTTCTTCTCCGTCGAGCATGTCGAGGACATCCACGGAAAATCCCTTCTTCTCGGCCCACCTGCTGTACATCCTGAAAAGCATTCCCGCCCAGTCACAGCTCTCGGTACCGCCGGCTCCTGCATTAAGGCGCAGTATGGCATTGTCTTTATCATATTCCCCGGAAAGAAGGGTACTGATGCGCAGATCTTCCAGCTTTTGCGAAAATTCCGCAAATTCGCTCTGTATATCCCCTATCATGGACTCATCATTCTCCTCATAGGCCATGGCTATGAGCTCGCCTATGTCGGAATGCTGGGTCTTGAGGGCCTTTATCGTATCAACGGTATCCTCAAGGTCCTTGAGCTCCTTGGTCATCTTCTGGGCTCTCTCGTTGTCGTCCCAGAAGTTGGGGACCTCCATCTCGCGGCGCAGTTCCTCTATGCGCTGCTCTTTATCCTGTACGCCAAGACCGGCCTCAAGCTCTGCAAGAGGTCCGGCCAGGTTTCCGAGTTCTGATTTTATCTGATCAAGTTCTACCATTATTTCCTACCGCAACACTGTTTATACTTCTTGCCGGACCCGCAGGGGCAGGGATCGTTGGGGTATACCTTGTCGCTGTCACGCTTGACAGACTTCTTGGGGCCCGTGTCGTCCTTGTTGGTACCTGTGATCTTGGCTACCTCTTCACGTTCAACCTTCTGCTCTACGCGGATATGGAAGAGCATCCTTACGGTCTCCTCGCTGATGGCGTCTGTCATGGCATTGAACATGTCATAGCCCATCATCTTGTATTCAACAAGAGGGTCTCTCTGGCCGTAAGCCTGAAGACCGATACCCTGACGGAGCTGGTCCATGTCATCAATGTGGTCCATCCACTTCCTGTCTATGACCTTCAGGAGGATGACACGCTCTATCTCACGGATCTGCTCGGGTGTCGGGAATTCGGCTTCCTTGGCCTCGTAGATCTTGACCACTTCTTCCTTGAGCTTGTGGATGAGCTGCTCTTTCTTCATATCCCTGATATCAGGAGTCCTGATCTCCTCTACGGGAACAGTGGCGCGAAGGTGCTGGTTGAGTTCGGCAAGATCCCAGTCCTCGGGATTGGATACATCACCGATGCACATCTCGACCGTGCTCTCAACAAAGTCCATGGCCATCTTGAAGACAACGTCGCGCATGCTCTCTCCGTCGAGCACACGGCGTCTTTCCGCATATATGATCTCTCTCTGCTCATTCATGACCTGGTCATACTCGAGCAGGTTCTTTCTGATACCGAAGTTGTTGTTCTCTATCCTCTTCTGGGCTTTCTCTATGGCACTTGTGAGCATTGAATGCTCTATCTGCTCATTCTCGGGAACTCCCAGAGTGTTGAAGATGTTCATCAGCCTGTCCGACCCGAACAGCCTCATGAGGTCATCCTCCAGGGATATGAAAAATCTCGATTCGCCGGGATCGCCCTGACGTCCGGAACGTCCGCGCAGCTGATTGTCTATACGGCGGGACTCATGCCGCTCGGTTCCTATGATCTTCAATCCCCCTGCATTTCTGGCATCTTCATCAAGCTTGATATCGGTACCACGGCCTGCCATGTTGGTGGCGATGGTAACGGCACCGTGCACACCTGCCTCGGCTACGATGGCAGCCTCAAGTTCATGGAACTTGGCGTTCAGCACCTTGTGTTCTATGCCCCTCTTCGAAAGGAGCTTGGACAGCTCTTCGGATGCTTCGATGGTGATGGTACCCACAAGTATGGGCTGGCCCGTCTTATGGGCACGCTCTATCTCATCGCAGATGGCGTGGAGTTTTTCCCTTCTTGTCTTGTATACCGCATCCTGAAGGTCTATCCTGGCCACAGGCTTGTTGGTGGGTATCTCTATGACGTCCATCCCGTATATGTCACGGAATTCCTTTTCTTCTGTAAGGGCGGTACCGGTCATACCGCATTTTTTCTCGAACTTGTTGAAAAAGTTCTGGAAAGTGATGGTGGCAAGGGTCTTGCTCTCGCGCTTGACCTTGACGTGCTCCTTGGCCTCGATGGCCTGGTGCAGGCCGTCCGAATAGCGGCGTCCGGGCATTATACGTCCGGTAAACTCATCAACGATCAGTACCTGATCTTCTTTTACCACATAATCCTGATCCCTGAACATGAGGTTATGGGCACGAAGAGCCAGGATAACGTTATTCTGGATCTCAACGTTCTCGGAATCGGCAAGGTTATCAATCTGGAAAAACTTCTCAACCTTGGCCACACCCTGGGCGGTAAGGGTTACGAACTTGTCCTTCTCGTTTACGATGAAGTCCCCGGTCTCTTCCCTCTCTATGCCCATGATGGCATCCATCTTGGACAGGTCCTCCATATCCTCACCACGCTTCAGCTGTCTGGCAAGAACGTCGCAGACCTCATAGAGCTTGGTTGATTTGCCGCTCTGTCCGGAAATGATAAGGGGTGTACGGGCTTCGTCTATAAGGACCGAGTCGACCTCGTCTATGATTGCATAGGCAAGATCCCGCAGCACCAGCTGCTCCTTGTATATGACCATGTTGTCCCTTAAGTAGTCAAAACCCAGCTCGTTGTTGGTAACGTATGTAATGTCACAGTTGTAGGCAACCCGCCTTTCCTCAGGCTTCATGGAGTTAAGGACAACGCCGACGGTAAGGCCTAAAAATTCATGAACCTGTCCCATCCACTCCGCGTCACGGTTGGCCAGGTAGTCATTGACCGTGACAACGTGCACTCCGCGTCCCGTAAGGGCATTAAGGTATGCGGGAAGGGTTGCCACAAGGGTTTTACCTTCACCTGTCTTCATCTCGGCGATACGGCCCTGATGAAGGATGATACCGCCTATGAGCTGGACCCTGTAATGCTCCATGTTGAGCACACGTCTTGCAGCCTCCCTGACGGTGGCATATGCTTCGGGAAGGAGAGAATCAAGACTCTCTCCTTCACTGTATCTCTTCTTGTACTCGATGGTAAGGGCGCGAAGCTGCGCATCAGACAGCTCCATCATCTTGGGACGGAGCCCCTCTATCTTATCGACCAGTGGCATTATCAGCTTTATTTCACGCTCACTGTGTGTACCGAAAATCTTTTCTATTATGTTCATTACAAATCTCCTCAAGTGCCGTCTTGACAGCCCCATGATCACAGCAGGGCATTGACGCAGACCAAATTACATTTTAACAGAACCTGAGGGCTTATTCAACAAGTAGTATCAATGGAATTTTGAGAAAAAGTTCCAACCGAAGCCGGCCCTTCTCTGCTTGGCGCCCTCACTCTGATCGGCAGGGTTCTCAAATATCGTCATGAACCTGTCCGAAGCCTCTCTTACATTACCGGCGCTGCGCAGGCTCTCCAGCAGTCCTCCGTATGTTTCGGTCAGCTCCTTCCACAGGTATTCCAGTTGCATACGAAGGTTAGAGATGGAAGTTCCCCAGCTCCTGGCAAACTCAAGAAGACCCTGTTTTCTCGTGGGGAAAGTCCACTGGGCGATCCCGTATCCGGCGCTGTCGTTTGTGAAGTTGCCGTACTCTCCGCTGTCAACCTGACGGGTATATTCCTCGTCGCTGATCCCGTATCTCTCGTTGTACATGTTCTCAAGGTTGTTGGAACGAAGGCCCGATTCCGCGTAGAGATTACCCATAACGCCTGCTGCCCCGTAATCATTGCCGATCTTGTCGCTTAAGAAATTCCATATGGTCGCTTCGTCATCATCGGAATCATATTCCCAGCGGGCATAGAGGGTTACGATCTCGTCTTCCTTGTCGGTAAGGTTTTTGACCCTCTCCTCGTCATCATAATGATGTCCCGAGCCATCGTCTTCTGTGCTCCAGCCCTTAAAGCTGTAGCCGTCCCTCTTGAATTTGCACTTGGGAAGCTCAAAGTCCACGTCATAGACGCAGCTTATCCGTTTCATGGACCCGCTCTTGGCGCCGTTTCCGTCGAATTTCACCTTATATTTTATGGGGTTCCACTGGGCATAGAGCTTTATCACTCCCCCGTTCTTTGAAGACCAGTTCGTGAAGCTTTCCTGATCCTCAAAGGTCTTACCGGTCCCTCTCTTCTTCCGGTTCCAGTTCATGAAGGTATATCCGGTCCGCTTGAACTTGTTGGCTCTTAATATGTACTCCTTGCCGTATCTGCACTTCATGATCTTCATGCGGCCATCGGTTGAGCCGTTCCCTTCAAACTCTACCGTATACCTGTTTACCTTCCATTTGGCATAGACATCTATATCGCCTTTTCTGCCCTTTTTGATGGTGGTTATCTTCTTTGTGCATGCACTGTCCTTATACCATCCCAGGAAGGTAAATCCCCTTTTTGTGGGCGTCTTCAGCTTGAAGGTCCGGGTCTTTATGGTATATGTTTTTGGATTATCGGGATTGTTCTTACCGCCCTTTAGATGATATTTAATCCTATAATCTTCCAGGGCCCACTGGGCATAGAGGGTTATCTGTCCGCCGTCGGTCCTGACAAGGGATGAAACCTGCTCCTTAGCAGCGTAACCGGTTCCGGTCCCCCTCTTCTTGGTGTTCCAGGAGATAAATTTATAACCTTTTTTTTTGAATTTATTAGCCTTAAGACTGATGGTCTGTGAATACTTTACCCCTGCCGTGGGCGTAACCGTTCCGCTTGTCGCCTTGTTCCCGTCATAGTTTATGGTATATGTGAACTCTCTCCACTTGGCGTAGAACTTCTTTTCACCTGTACTCCCCTTTGGTACGCCCGTAGTCTTTACCGTAAAAGCAGCATCGGCATACCATCCCTCAAATACGTTATATTGCTTTACGGGAGCCTTAAGGGTCACCGCTTCCGTCGTTATGGTGTAAATGGCCGGATTGGATGCATCATTGGTGCCCCCGTCAAGAATATAGGTTATGGGATAGGGCGTTTCCTTCCACTGGGCGTAAAGGGTCACAAAGACCCCCTCGCCGGCTTTGGCTTTAGCGGCCTTATCCTTTGAAGCCTTCGTTTTTGCGGTCAGCTTTACCGGCCTTGTTGCAAGATCCTTGATCTTTTCCTTGTCCTGATATGAAGTGCCGGTGCCGTCGGGCTTGGTATTCCATCTGTCAAATTCATATCCGGTCCTTACAAAAGCATTCCCGGTAAGGGCATAGGCCACTCCCTCTTCGCACACCTGCTCCTTCATGGCCCCGCCGGTTGCACCGTTCCCGTCAAAGATAATGGTATAAGAGAACACTTCCGGATCTTCATCAGCAGTCTCTTCATCCGGATCTACATCTTCTTCCTTTTCTTTCTCCTTGGTGGGCTCTTTCTCCTCCTCTGAGGGCTTATCTTCCTCCTCTTTGGGATTTACTTCTTCTTTCTCGGAAGGATCCTTTTCTTCCTCCTCTTTGGGAGTAACTTCCTCCTCTGAAGGCTTGTCTTCTTCCTCTTTGGGAGTTACCTCTTCCTCCTCCGAGGGCTTGTCTTCTTCCTCTTTGGGAGTAACCTCCTCCTCGGCAGGTTTATCTTCCTCTTCCTTTGGGGTTACCTCTTCCTCCTCAGCGGGCTTATCTTCATCCTCTTTGGGAGTTACCTCTTCCTCCTCGGCGGGTTTATCTTCTTCCTCTTTTGGAGCGACTTCCTCTTCCGAAGGCTTATCTTCTTCGCCTTCCTTTGGAGTTACTTCTTCCTGACCTTCCTGAGGATCTTCTTCTCCGCCCCGAGGCGTAACTTCCTCTTTACCTTCTTCGGAGCCTTCTCCCTCTTCAGAAAGTCCGTCTTCTGTTTCATCTGCGGGATCGGTCGCAGGATCCGGGGCTTCTTCCCCCGTCTGCATCAATAAGACGGTACTGTCAGCTGTGACCTCTGCAGCAACGCTTGCGGCCGGGCCCAGTGCCAGTACCAGTGTAAGGATAATGCTTATGATTCCCCTCTTCATATTTATATTCCCCTTTCTTTTATCCCGGTCCTTTCCCCTTTTATATGACCGGGACTTTATCGGCGCTCACTTTCCCTGATATGAGCGTCACTTAACTGTAACAGTACATTTAGCGGTCTTCTTACCATCCTTTGTGGTGACCTTTATGGTAACCTTCCCTTTTTTCTTCCCCTTTACGGTACCTTTGGAAGTTACTGTTGCTATACTCCTGTCGCTGCTCGTCCACTTTACGCTTTTGTTTGTTGCACCCGCCGGTGAAACGGTGGCTTTGAGCTTTATGGTCTTACCTTTTGACAGGGTCAGTTTCTTCTTATTGAGCTTGACTCTCTTAACCTTTATCGGTTTAACGGTTATCTTACAGGTTGCCCTCTTACCGTTTGAAGTCCTTGCCGTAATGGTTGCGGTCCCTGAACTTGCGACCGCCTTCACAAGGCCTTTTGAGCTGACTGTGGCAACCTTCTTGTTGCTCGATTTCCATTTGACTTTGGCATCCGTCGTATCATCCGGCGATACCTTTGCCTTAAGCCGCAAGGTTTTCTTGGGCCTTATGGTCGCCTTGGACTTGTTAAGCTTAACCTTTGTCGCTTCTACGGGACTTACCGTCACAAGACAGGTCGCGATCTTCCCGCCGTCTGCCGTCGTGACCTTGATGGTTGTGCTTCCGGCCTTGATACCCTTTACCTCTCCGGTATCGGAAACAGAAGCCACGGATGTATTATCGCTTGACCACTTTACTGTCTTATCAGTTGCATTTTGGGGCGATACGGTTGCAGCAAGCTTTATTGTGCGCCCTATCTTCACCTCGGCTGATGCCTTATCAAGACTTACAGCGGCTACGGATACATGATCGTCCGGCAATTGCGGGTCTTCGGAATCTGCAGGATCTTTTGTATCTTCAGGGTCTTCAGGTTCCTGCGTTACCTCTTTTACGATAAGGTTATACTCTGCAGTCTTTTTGCCGTCAACGGTAGTGACAATGATCGTTGCACTTCCCGGGCCTACAGCAGTTACCAGGCCGGAAGATGAGACTTTTGCCACCTCAGGGGCGCTGCTGGTCCATTTTATGGACTTATTTGTAGCATTTTCGGGATATACCATTGCGTTTAGCTTTACGGTACCCCCTTCATCAAGAGTTGAAAGTGTTCCGGATACCTCAACATTCGACACTTTTACGGTATAGTCGGTATAAAGCCTTACCCTGGGATCATGCTCATAATGCTTATTTTCGTCTGAAAATCCCCTGTCGCATTTAGCGGTATATTGAAATTTGTATTTGCCAAACGTGGTGGTAGATCCGCTGTTTTCACATATGAGTATTACTGTTTCTCCGCTGTCGGCCGCAAATCTTAAGGAAACCTCCGCCTCAGCTTTCTCCGCAAACTCCAAGGGTTCATCAAATTCAACCGTATATATGCCGGCATATGTCGTGTGGATACTGCCGGTCACAGATGCCCCGGTGCTCTTGTTCGTTACTGTAGCTGTTACCGCTACGTTTGCAGTCCCGATCTCAAAAGCAAGCCCTCTGATGCTTTCTCCGCCCGACACGTCATATGTTATGACAGCTCTGTCAGAAGGCTCTATATTGTAGTTTTTACTTGAATTGTAAACCCCGTCATAGGCATAACAGTTATCAAAAACGTTGTCCGTCGTATCATATGCCACCACTTCACTTGTGGAATTCCAGCCTTTGTCATAGTATGACATCCAGAAATATCCGGAATGACCGTAGCCATCATAGCCCCAGTTGTTACGGACCAGCCAGGCACCATTACCTTCCGGCTTGTCATCTGCCGGGTTATCATCTTTCTTGTCGGCAAAGTTTTCTTTGGAAAAGTTGTCATCCCAGCCTACGAACATAACCGCATGATTATGTCCTGTCCCTGTATAATAATAACTGTTATGAGTTGCATCAAAGTCGGTTGTACTATTGGTCTCTTTGTAGGAAACCGCCACACCGCCATGGTCCATTATGGCTTTCTTGATCCCATCCCTGTCCTGGGTGCTGATAAAGTATGCATTTCTTGCCTGTATCACATCACGCGAAGTCAAACATGCTTCATCGGGAGCAAATGACAAGCCCTGACTGTATTTGGCATCATCCTCGGAAACAGCACCCACGAGCTGGGTCAGAAGCCTGGCAGCTATGACTATATGGCCCCCGTTATCTATCCAGTTCATACCCTTGTTATCGACCAGGTCCGTCCGGCAACCCTTCAGATCAGAAAAATCATTGCCTGCATAATAGGCCAGATGAAGCTCGGAAAGGTCAGGGCACGCTCCGGTATCATGGATCATATCCGTTTCAAGAGATCCTATCGACGAAAAAGACCAGCAGCTGCCGTAAGAGCCCTGGTTCCTGACGGGGGGTAGCTTACCATCCTTATAGAGATTGTATTCGGCCGGAAGAGCAGCATCACCGTCAGCCGAAAGGTTTCTGAGGTTTCTGAGCACTCCGGCTGTTCTTAAGGCCGGTGTTGCCGTAGGTACCTCGTACTCCAGATCGAAATCACTGTCATCCCCTACAGGTCCTGTTCCTTCATTATCAAATGTCACCTCTATAACAGGAAGGGTCAGGCCATCTGCAAGGCTGTATCCCGAAAGATCAGGGATAAAAGGATATTGTCCCAGAAATTCGTTATAATCCCCGTCGCATATCCAGGCCGCCTTTATGGTTTCTTTTTCATCGCCCCGGTGTATGGTTATGGTATCCGGAAATTCCTCATTAAGCACATCAAGAGCAGGCTTGTATTCAAGATGGATCCGGCTGATCGCGGGCTCATCTATTGCAGTTATGAGATCTGCTTCGCCGGCCTGCTGCAAACCCTGCCCCGCGACCGCTTTCTCATCCTCTGTAATCTCTTCGGCAGGGATCTCTTCGGCGATCGTCTCTTTTGTAACTGTCTCTTCAGGCAGGATATTCCCTGCTGTCTCTTCACCGAGCATTTCCCCGGCTCTATCCACGACGGGTATCTCATCGGCATAAACGGACACAGGAGATAAACATGCCGTAATAAGGCACACTGCCATCAGTTTTGCGATTGTCGTCCTGATATCCTTCATTCGATCTTCCCCGGTTTACGTAACATCCGAATCAACATTATTTTACTATATTTTCCGTCCTGTGTGAAGAAACTTTTTTGCAGTGTAAACTTATCCTTTTTCCGCCTCTGATCCGATGATCATCCTTGTTAAAAAAATCGGAGACACCCCCGTGGGGTGTCTCCCGATCATCTGTCTATTTTTTTGTGACCGTGATCTTGCACTTGGCTTTCTTTCCGCTGCCGTCCTTAGCTTTGGCCGTTATGGTCGTGGTTCCCACGCTCTTTGCCCTGACCAGCCCGCTTGATGAGACCGTGGCGACTTTGGGCTTACTGCTGGTCCACTTGATCTTTTTATTCGTGGCATTTGAAGGTTTGACTTTTGCCTTCAGTTTGAAGGTCTTGCCTTTCTTCAATTTCTTGGTCTTGGCGTTCAGTGAAACTTTCCTGACCCTGACCTTGACGGTAACCTTACATTTGGCCTTCTTTCCGCTTCCGTCCCTGGCCTTGGCGGTAATTGTCGCGGTTCCCGGCCCCTTTGCCGTTACCTTACCCTTGCTGTTGACAGTGGCGACCCTGGTCTTGCTGCTGGTCCATTTGATCTTTTTGTTTGTGGCATTTTTAGGTGTAACGGTTGCCTTTAAGGTGAATGACTTGCCCTTATAAAGGGTATACCTTGTCTTGTTCAGCTTTATCTTTTTTACCTTGATCTTCTTGGGGGCCTTGTACTTGACCGTATAGACCTTGACACGAGGGTCGTATTTTACCTTGTCCCCATCTACTATGCAGCCCCTGTCACAGACAGTCTTATAGGTAAGAGCTGTTCCAAGACCGTTCAAAGCCTTGTTATCTTTTTCTTCAAAATAGATTTTGATCTTACCCGAAGGAGAACTGTACTTTATCTTGACTTCCACTCCAGCTCTGCTATTTACAGGCAACTGTTTTTTGAGCCTTACGGTATAGAATCCGGGCTTGGTGCAGTTGACCTCTCCCTTTGAGCTCTTTCCTGTCTTCTTGTTTCTGACCGTAACTTCAGCCTTTACATTTGAAGAAGCAACTTCTATTCCCACCGCCTGTATGGCTTCACCGCCTGATACCGTGTATGATATCTTCTGGGTGGCCGGATTATTATCACATGTCATAATGGCATCCCAATCATTCTGACCGTCATAGGAATAGCAGTTCTTGTATCTGGTCTTAACCGCATCAAAGGCAACTGCGATCTCCTTTTTGATCAGGCCCTGATCATAGTAAGACATCCAGAAATATCCTTCGTGTCCGTACCCGTTCAGGCCCCAGCTGTTCCTGATGAGCCAGGCGCCGTCACCTTGAGGCGCATTATAAGTGCCGAAGTTATTCCTTGAAAAATTATCGTTCCAACCCACGATGGTAATACGATGACCCCCGGCCCCATAAAGCATACTTATCCAATACGGAACATCAAATCCATAGGGATTATAGTAGGCATTATAGATGGAACTGTAAAAATATTCAGAATCAATATATGCAGCCATTACGGCTCCGTGATTCATTATTGCCCCTTTGATACCCGCTATGTCTTTGGTGCTGTAATAATATGCTTTATCAAGCTGGTATTTATCCTTGGATACCGCATATTTCTTGTTCTTAAGTCTGCTTGGGATAGGCATGGGTTCCTTATTCTTATAGGGGGCAACAGATTCGTTGACAGCTCCTATAAGGTTGGTAAGGACATGGATCCCGGAACCCATCTGTCCACCGTTATTAAGCCAGGATTTGGTCCCCTTATGAGTGACCTTGTCTTTCCGGATCTTCTTGGGATCGATATAGTTGGACCTGTAATAGGCCATATGCAGTTCGGACAGGTTGATCTTCTTATTTGCCTTGCCGTCGTGTATCAGGTCACCTTCCATAGCCCCGATGGTACCAAATGCCCAGCATGTTCCGTAGGGGTTCTGGTCTCTGACCTTGGGCATGTTACTGTTAACATAGGCACTCGGAAGGGCCGCAGCCTCATCGGATGTATAATCCGGCTCCCCAAAGTCGGGCATGGAATTCATTTGTTCCTCTTTGAATTCCTCAAGACTTTCAAGAACAGGTTCCGGTCTCTTCTTCTCATACTTTACGCTTATGAGCGGCAGTTCCACATCATCGGCAAGCCTGTAACCTTCCAGATCAGGCACAAAGTGGTATATATCAAGTTCCTTATCATAATTATCCTGACACTTCCAGATGATCTCTATCGTATTCCTTTCCTCACCGTGCCATACCTCCAGGCTTTGCGGGAGTTCCTTTAAGAGCTCTGCAAGTATCATCTTATAATCAAAGGAATATTCCGTCTTCTCAGGAGAAGTGATCTTCGTGATCTCCCTCTTATCGGTCACCTCAGGCTTTTTGATGGATCCGTCATCATTCTCGTCAATATCCTCAAGCACGAACGTATCATCTTCCGTGCTGTCCTCATAGTAGGCTTCTTCAGCCCACTCGTCAGGGTATTGCTCATCTTCTGCTTCCGCATCGGCATCAGGCTCTTCCCCGTCTTCTGCCCCATCTTCGGTAAGGAGTTCTTCCTCCTCTTCTTCGACAAAGATGTCATCCTCATCTGCAGATCCTTCGTCAGCATCCTCTTCAGTCAGGGCAGTGCCCGGCATTTCATCCGCTTCTTCTGTATCTTCTATTTCTGCCGCATCCTCTGTATTCTGTATCTCTTCGGCCGGGCCGAAAGCTCCCGGATGCTCATCGGCATAGACGTATACAGGCGATATTGAAGACGTGATCATCACCACGAGCAGCAGATGGATCAGTAAAAGTCTGATCTTCTTCATACTCTCATCCTTTCAGGAAAAATCATTTCTTCTTCCACCTGGCATAAAGGTTTACATTCTTTTTCTTCGAAGCCTTGATAGAAGTTATCTTCTTGCCTTTGAATTTCTTGTTACTATACCATCCTACAAACTTATATCCCTTTCTGGTGGGCTTATAAAGCTTGATCTTACCGGCACTGGCCGTATACTGCCCCGGGTTCATCCTGCTGTTTGTTCCCTTGTTAAGATGGTATTTGATCTTATAAGTCTTGGCTTTAGGGTTGTAGTTGCTGCCGGACTTAGGCGCAACCCCGTTCCAGAAGTAATTCCAGTAATGACCACCCCGGGCTGCATTCATGGCAGTATCACTCTTAAGGAGATAATCATATCTGCATACCAGATTGCTGTCGGTATCATCCCATGTGGCATCAAGGCAGTACCACTTGCCGTTCACATAGGCCTTGGTCCATTCATGACCCGAACCCGAGATATCACAGGCCTCGATACCTGCAAGTCTCAGAAGTGATGTCATTGATTTGCCGTAGCCCGCGCAGACTGTCATCTTTCGATTTCCGGAGAAGGCGCTCATAAGACTCTGGCAGTACATGATATGGCCTTCTTTCCATTGGCTCCATGGATTATACATGGATGTGGAATTATTTGCATAATGATCATAGCTTACACGTTTACACAAAAGGTACTGGGCCTGCTTTATCTTATTATATATACCATTCTTCTTCCTGACATTCCTGCTCATGGTATTAAGGTTAGAAGCGATGGTCTTTGCCCTGCTCTTCAGTTTCGAAGCCGATGCCGCATCGGGAAGGAACTTTATGGCCATACCCGATCCATTAGAAGTAGCTGATGTGGTCAGGAAAAATGCCTGTGGGTTATTGGCATAATATATCTGGAACACATTAAAGGCTCCCTGCATAGACAGTCCTGAATAAGAAATATACCTTGTCACCTTAGTACCGGCATAAGAACCGGGCTTCTTCCCATAATACAGATACTGGGTAACTGCTTTGTCAACGTTATTATAGAACTTCTTCTGTGCTTTGCTCATATGCTGATAATAATAACTGTTCGCGACGGGACTTATCTTCTTCATGATCGAAGAGGTCGAAGACGGCAGCTTGGCATTGGCTCCGACAAATTCGCGTCCGGTCTCTATGACACAGTCTGCATTTGCCCCATAGTCACTGAGGAAGTCAGCATCATCAATATCATTGCCTTCTTCCTTATCGATCTCAGGCAAAAGAGAATAAGGGCTGATCCTGCTCTCCATAAAAGGCATTTCGCTGCTATCGGAAACATTCCACTGCTGATCCTCGAAGTATATCTCCATGGTCAGCCTTTTAGCCATCTCATCACTTACGGATGCGTTTAAGGTCTCATCAGCAAGAGTTCCGGCAAATACATATGAAGACAGCTCATCTTTGTCAAAATCATCCTTGCAGGTCCATGAAACACCGGCTTCCTCTTCATCTCCGTTTTCAAAAACAAGCGTCCACTTGTCGGGAAGCTTTGCTACAGCTTCTTCATATGTTCCCTTCCTGTCGACCGCTATGACCCTTTCGGATGCGGGGATCTTTTTGATCTCAAACGGGGGATTTCCGGAAGCGGTATTATCCTTTGCGCCTCCTGCTTCAAAGACACCATCCTCTGTACCGGCTTCTGTCAGTTCCAGACTTTCCGCTTCATCAGCAGTCTCTGAAATAGCTTCATCTTCTGCCACATCCTCCGGACTTGCCTCATCAGCCGCCTCTGTGACTTCTTCCGTAAGGGGCAGCTCATCGGCATAGACCGGTGTCACTGTTGTTGCGATCATAGCCGCAAGCAACAGGTTTGTCAGTATCAATCTGATCTTTTTCATGTTCCTTCCTCCTGTTTTTGTCCTTTATCTTCTATTTCTTTTTAACGGTTATCTTACATTTGGCTTTTTTCTTGCTGCCGTCCGTAGCTGTTGCCGTTATGGTCGCTTTACCGGCCTTTTTTGCTTTTACGACACCCTTTTGTGTAACTGTAGCAACCTTTTTGTTGCTCGTGGTCCATTTGAGCTTCTTATTTGTGGCATTAGCCGGCTTAACCGTTGCCTTGAGAGTAAATGTTTTGCCCTTCTTCAATGTTTTTTTTGTCTTATTAAGGCTTACCTTGCTAACCTTGACCTTCTTGGGTGCCTTATCGTTCACCGTATAGAGCTTCACTCTCGGGTCATTGTCTTTAAAACTCCCGTTTAGCGTAAATCCTTTATCGAGTACAGTATTATAATACAGGCTTTTGAAACCTGCATACCCCTTTTGGAGAGGTTCGGATACTATGATCACTCTTCCGGAAGAAGATGTATATTTAACGGTAACCTCCACCTTGGCCTTTTGCGATACCTCAAGTGGTTCTTTCAGTTTTACGGTATAGAAGCCGGAACTCGGACAACTGATGCTGCCGGCGGATGTTTTTTCGGTCTTGCTGTTTCTGACACTTACCTCTACACCTATTGCGCCCGCGGTGACACTGTTGTCGGTGATCACATCTACTCCGACCGCTTTTACGGCTTCTCCCTTTGATACGACAAAAGATGTCTTCTGGATCGCCGGAGAGGATTCACTATAACACCAATCCCAACAGGCAAATCCGTCATATGCGTAGCAGTTTTTATATGAAGCTTTTTCGGCATCGAATGCCATCATGCGATCGCTCCAGTTTAAGAGACCCCAGTCATAATAGGATATCCAGAAATAACCGTTCAGGTCATATCCTTCATAACCCCAGCTGTTTCTGACAAGCCAGGCCCCGTCACCCTCAGGGGTGTAGTAGAAATTGTTCTTTGAAAAATTATCATCCCAGCCAACAAGCGTGACAAAATGTCCACCGCCTCTTTGCGAGATCGGGTTGTAATAAGAATTATGTGCAGGATTATAGTAGGAGTCGGAATTATTTACGGTTAAACCTGCTATCACCGCCCCGTGTTCCGTTATGGCTTCTTTTATACCATTCCTGTCCGCGACATTAAAGTAATAAATCTTGTCCACCTGGTAACTGTCTTTGGAAACGGCATATGACTTGTCTTTCAGTTTGGACTCTATGGTAAGCGCCTGGTCGTAAGGTGCGACCGTTTCTTTTACTGCTCCGGTAAGGTTGGTCAGGAGGTTTTTCCCTGTAACTATCCAGCCCCCGTTATCAAGCCATGATTCGGGACCGTAGTTCTCTACCGTATCCTTTCTTATCCCTTTTGGATCGACATAGTTACCCCCATAATAGGCCATATGCAGTTCAGACAGGTCAACACCCCTCGTTTCCTTTCCATCATGGATCAGATCGGCTTCCATACAGGCTATCGAAGCAAAGGCCCAGCATGTCCCGTATGGATACTGAGCTCTTACAGGCGGAAGCTTTTTCAGATCATAACCGTTATAATAGGACTTGGCGGCCGCTGCAGATCCCAGCCCTTCACTCTTCATGATGGGGATGTAAGGGGCCGATCCCGCATCCATCCTGGGACTTCCCTCCGGATAAATGGGTCTGTCGCCTTCAAACCTTACTGTGATCCGGGGTATCTCGAGGTCTTGTGCAAGGTTGTATCCTTCCAGATCCGGTATAAATACATACGTGTCCTTTTTACTTGCATAATCATCTGGGCACTTCCATACGACATCGATCGTATCCTTCTCATCCTCGTGCCATACGGTAAGACTTGAGGGAAGATTTTCAAGAAGACGCTGCAGTGAATACTTGTACTCAAATGAGTATTCCGTCTGCTCCGGCGGATCTATGGCTGTGATCAGCCCGATATCTGCCGCCTTAAGAGCGGCCTCACTCGCTGATGCAGCCTCCGCGGTATCTTCAGCAATATCCTCCATGCCGGCCTCTTCCAGGATCATTCCGGTATCATCAGATACCGTAAGTTCGTCGGCATAAACATATGCAGGCTCCACAGATGATATGATAACTGCAAACAGGGTTATCTTTGTCAATATCTTTCTTATCTTATTCATGATTCCGTCTCCTTATTTCTTTTTTACGGTGATTTTGCACCGGGCTTTTTTCTTACCGTCTTTGGTGGTCACGATGATGGTCGCTTTTCCGGGCTTTTTGGCTTTTACGACACCCTTTTTTGAAACCGTTGCAACCTTCTTGTTGCTTGAGGACCATGTCACGGTCCTGTTGGTGGCATTTGTCGGAATGACCTTTGCCTTGAGCTTATAGGTCTTGCCCTTCTTTAACGTGTACTTTGTCTTGTTAAGACTGACGCTCTGTACGGATATCTTCGAAGGCGCCTTGCTCTTTACAGTATAGAGCTTGATCCTGGGATCGTAACTTTGTTCAACAAAGGACGCACCTCCGGACTTTTTTATCTTAACACCTTTATCTGCTACACCCACACGCCGCAAAGAACCTGTATTGGTCGTGATCGGGGCAAGCGTTCCCTTGCTCTCACCTATAAGAACTATCTCCGATCCTGAAGACATATCAATGTCAACCACTACATTCGATCTGGCTGACATATACAGCTGTTTTTTCAGTTTTATGGTGTAAAAGCCGGGATAATTGGTCCTCAGGCTGCCTGTTGCAGTCTCGCCTGTCTTTTTGTTTGTTACTGTCACCTTTATATCGACATCGGCCGAAATGAGCTCCAGACCTATGCTTTTGACAGCTTCGCCTTTGGATACGGTAAAGGTCTCCCTGACCGTACAGTCCTTCCCGCATCTGATCCTGACATCACCTTCGACCTGACCGTCATATGAATAGCAGTTATCATACTGCTCCTTTTCGGCATCATATACCACGACAAAACCATTCCCGTAGGTGCTTCCAAGACCTCCGTCATAGTAGGACAACCAGAAATATCCGCCGTTTCCCCAGTCACTGCCCCAGCTGTTTCTTATAAGCCAGGCCCCGTCCCCTTTGGGAAGTCCGTCTACATCCTTAAATGATTCTTTGGGAAAATCATCATCCCAGCCAACGGCGATCACGGCATGACCGCCACCGGTTTGATATCCGGCGGGATTATAATATGAATTATGCACCTCATCGAAATACTTGGGATTTTGTCCATATCCTAAACTGACGCCTCCATGCAGCACAATGGCTCTTTTTATGGCATCACGGTCTTCGTTGTCGATATAGTAGGCTGCTGTAAGATAGGCTGTATCTTTGGCGGTAAGGAATTCATTTCCTCCGGCACCGCCCTTGAAGGTCTCTGCGCCCTCATAGGGGACCAGAGTCTCGTCCACGGCTCCCACATGACTGGACAGAAGATGGACCGGCTGCCTCAGGGTCCCGCCTGCATGAAGATATGTCAGGGGACTGCCTTCATATATTACCTTATCCGTACGGCATCCTTTGGGATCCTTATAGTTATTGCCCCCGTAATAGGCCAGCTGAAGTTCCGAAAAATCGGGATCTGTCGCCTCTCCTACCGCTATCAGGTCACCTTCCATACATCCCAGGGCGGAAAAGGCCCAGCAGGTACCGTAAATGCCCTGGTTCCTGACTGCGGGAAAGATTCTTCTGTTGCTGTATATTGAAGGGAGGCTTCCCCGGTTTATCTTATCCGCTGCCTCCGAATGGGGCATTCCCCTGCACAGTTCATCCCTGTGAAGGCCTTCATTGAGCCCTGACGGATAAGAAGCTTCTGCAGCCTGACTTTCCGTAAGGGATTCCGTATAACCCGGATCATCTGTTGCCGACCCGTCATCCGCAGGGACTTCCGTATAACCCGGATCATCTGTTGCCGACCCGTCATCCCTAAGGACTTCCCGGTCTTGCGCAATCCCTGCTTCCGCCTCCTTGTACGTTTCGGATACGGCACCTTCTGTACCTGATCCTTCAGGGTCCGCCCGGACTATTTCGGTATAGTCCTCCATCCGGCTTTCCGTAGGGGCAGCACCTTCACCGATCCCGCCTTCCGTCGGAATTATCTCCCCGGCATATACACTTGCAGAAACTGCCCATGTCATGATCAAAACGGCCGGTAATATATGTATCAGATACTGTATGAGATATTTTCTGTACTTTACCATTAACCCTGCTCCTTTACTCGAAAAACAATGACTTCAAAAAATGGATAGTTTGTTATATTTTACTATAATATATGACATCGCGTAAAGGATAATATTTAAGTGGATTTGTTGCCTACAGGGTGAAAATCATGTATACTTTATCCGAAATCTACGCAAAATAATATCTTGGAGGTTACAGATGGAGAAGGAAGTAGGTTGTTTTAAGGTTTGGACGGCGGAAGACGGACGCAGGATCGTTTTTTCAAGAGGAAAAGGCGTGGCACACGCCCATGAGATCGCATGGCTCTACGAGACCATAGTGGAGTTTTCAGACCAATGGCATGACGACAAGGGATTTGTTTATATGGCCTTTATCGAGGACCTTGAGCAGGTAAGTCCCAAAGGCAGTATCCAGTATGTCGAGCTCCACCGCAATCTGGAGGCATGCGGGTGCAAATACATTGCCTACATCGAAGGCAACTCCTACGAAGTTTCCGTACAGTCATATAAGCATAAACAGATGAGCAATACCCCGCGGACTGAGAACAGATATTTCCCTACCCAGTACGAGGGACTTAAATGGTTTGAGGAGATGGGATTTTAAGTACAGGACAGGATCATATGAGTATCAAGAAGAAGTACAGTAAGCCCTTTGGGGATCTTAACAGCCTGAAGACGATTTTTTTTGACAATAATGACGGTATGCTGGAAATGGCTGACGGCATGGCAGATGTGCTGCTGATGCAGCCTAGGCGGACAAAGTGCAAGATCTGCGGAGAAAAGCTTGATGCACCCTTATACAAGAGCCACCGTATAGGCTATATAGAGTGCAAAAGCTGCGGACACCTCAACAGCGAATGTGAGGATACCGATGATTTTGCATCCAAGGTATATGTCGAGGATGATTACTCCAAAAACTACAGTGCTGCCGACAGGGAAAGCTACATAAGGCGCCGGGACATGATCTACATCCCCAAGGCCGAGTACCTGCGTGACTGCCTGAAAAATGAAGGGCTTACAGCCGACGATACAGAAATTCTTGATATAGGGGCCGGCTGCGGATATTTTGTCTCCGCCGTAAGACAGCTCGGCATGAAGGCTGTCGGCATAGATGTGTCAGACAGCGAAGTCTCATACGGAAATGCCATGATGGAGGAGCCCGCTCTTAAGTGCATAGGCCTTACCGATTCCATCGATCATATAGCAAAGACGGATGCAAACGTGATATCCGCCATCGGGGTTTTGGAGCATCTGGTACATCTTGACGAGAACATAGAGGCCATAAGAAACAACAAGGGTATCAGATACGTATTCGCATCTGTGCCCATGTTCTCTTTCTCGTCCTGCTTTGAAGTCGCCTTCCCGGATGGCTACAACCGCCATACCGGCGGTACCCACACACATCTTTTCTCTAACGAATCGATTGAAAAGATGGCTGCGCGCATGGGCTTTGAGATAGCCTATGAATGGCGTTTCGGTTCCGACATCAACGACCTCTACAGGTTCCTTATGGTATCCATCCGGAAGAACAACAACGAAGAATTCGCCCGCTACTTCTCCGACAGGTTCATCCCCCTCATGGACGACCTCCAGAATATCCTCGACAGGAGCGAATTCTCATCGGAACTCCACTTCATCCTGAAACGTGTTAAATAAAGTCAAAAGGGACGGCTTCTCGCCGTCCCTTTTATCAATATTCTGATACTAATAAGGCATTGCCTTCTCTTCACCCTTCATCACGCGAAGGCCTCCCTGGGCTAGGGCAAGAAGCTCATCCTCACCGGGATATACGGTAAAGGGAGCGATCCATTCGCAGCGTTCCTTAAGGCCTGCAACAACATCCTTATCATATGCGATACCGCCGGTCACGATGATCTGATCGACTTTTCCATTGAGCACGCATGCCATGGATCCGATGTCCTTGGACATCTGGAGGATGAATGCATCCCTGTATTCCTTGGCCTTTGCGTCGCCTTCATCGACCATTTTGCCGACATCGCGCATATCGTTTGTTTTAAGGTAAGCGTTGAAACCGCCATCACCTACGAGCATCCTGTAAACTTCCTTCTCGGTGTACTTGTCCGAAAAGCACATCTTTACAAGAGCTCCAGGAGGAACTGCGCCGGCACGCTCGGGTGAGAATGCCCCGTCTCCGTCAAGTGCATTGAAGATATCTATAACGCGTCCGCCCTTATGAGGCCCTACCGAACATCCGCCGCCCATGTGGACCACGATCAGGTTTAGATCCTCATACTTCTTTCCGACCTCCTTGGCATAGCGCTTTGCCACAGCCTTCTGATTGAGGGCATGGAACTTGCTCACCCTGGGAAGTTCGGGACAGCCAGAATGCCTTGCTATATCCATCATCTCATCAACAACAACGGGATCGACTATGTAGGAAGGGATGGAAAGCGAATCTCCGATCTCCCTTGCCAGGATACCGCCGAGGTTAGATGCATGCTGGCCCTGGACACCAACCTTGAGGTCTTCGAGAAGGGCATCCGTCACTTCATATGTTCCACCGGGTATGGGCTTTAGCATTCCGCCGCGGCCTACGATGAAGTCAAGCGTCTTTATATCAAAATCTTTGCTCTTCAGGAAATTAAGGATGATATCCTTACGGAAATCCTTCTGGGCTACTATCGACTCGAAAGAATTGATCTCTTCGGTAGTATGACGGAGGGTCTCATCAAAGAGAAGCTCCTCATCCTCGAAGATACCGATCTTGGTGGAAGTAGAACCCGGGTTTATGATCAGACTTTTTAATCCCATTATCATTATCCTTTCAATCTTTATTTCTTCAGTTCATGTGCAACGATGGCTGCGAGCGCGATGGAATTGACCTTCGTCTCGAATGTGTCCGCACGGCTTGTCAGAACAACAGGTGCCTTTGTACCGGTCAGGATACAACCGTTCTTCATGTTCTCGACAACCTGGGTAAATGTCTTGTAAACAAGGTTTCCGGCGTGGAGATCAGGGAAGATAAGGATATCTGCATCTCCTGCAACCTTGCGGTCCATTGCACCCTTCTCCTCAGCTGCTGCCGGGAAAAGTGCTATATCAAGTGAAAGAGGTCCTTCAACGATACATCCCTTGATCTCTCCATTGTCCTGCATCTTGGAAAGTTCGTCAGCCTCTACAGTTATGGGCATCTTGGGATTGACGGTCTCGGTACAGCATACAACCGCTGCCTTGGGATTTTCCACTCCACATGCCCTCGCAACATCCGATGTATATTCTATGATGCACTTCTTTTCCTCGAGGGTCGGATAAGGGATAAAAGCCACATCCGACAGGAAGAGCACTCTGTCAACCTTGGGGACTTCGATAACACATACATGTGAAAGGGGCTTGCCGGTACGGAGTCCGACTTCCTTGTTGAGAACACTCTTTAAGAATGTTCCTGTAGGGAGCAGACCCTTCATGTAGATGTCAGCCTTGCCTTCAGATACGATAGAAACAGCCTTTGTTGCAGCTTCAACCTCATCTTCGACATTGATGATCTCATAGTCTTCCATGTTCATGCCAAGCTCTGCACCGATAGCGCGGATCTCAGCCTCGTTTCCTACAAGTATGGCATCTGCTATATCTCTTTCTTTTGCAGCCTTTACAGCCTCAAGGACAGCTTTGTCCTGTGCGACTGCAATGGCG
>JAILLI010000016.1 GCA_024693225.1 Lachnospiraceae bacterium | reverse complement strand
GCGGCAAAAGGATACCATCTTAAAGGCTGGGAGACAAACCCAAACGTTAAGATCGCAGATGACGGCTTTTTTACAATGCCCGAAGGAGATGTGACGGTAAAGGCGGTATTTGAAGAAGATCCGAGATATAAGGTCACGGTTGAGTCGTCAACGAACGGTTCGGCAAAGGCAGACCGTTTGGTTGCAGCTGCCGGTGAAACAGTAAAACTTACATACGACGCGGCAAAAGGATACCATCTTAAAGGCTGGGAGACAAACCCAAACGTTAAGATCGCAGATGACGGCACTTTTACAATGCCCGAAGGAGATGTGACGGTAAAGGCGGTATTTGAAGAAGATCCGAAATTTGATGTGACCGTAAAGAAAGAAGGGAAAGGTACGGTTTCAGTCAATACAAAAAAAGCAAAAGCCGGAACCGTTATACAGCTTAAGGCAACCCCTGCGCTTGGCTACACGTTCAGCAAGTGGAAGACATCCAAAGTTACGCTTAAGAGCAAGGACAAAACCAAATCCGGTGTTTCATTTGATATGCCGGCTGATAATGTTACCGTTACAGCGGTCTTCAAGAAGATAGATGTGTATCCGTTTGCTTCCATCACCTCAAAGGAAAAGGATAAGCTTGTTTTTAAATGGAAGACGGTCAAATATGCCGACGGGTATGAACTTATGCTTTCAAGATGCAACCATGGAGGAAAGGAATATAAGCCGAAATGCGTTAAGACCATATGGGGAAACAAGGTAACTGAGTGGACCGTGACCGGTCTTGAGAAGGGAAAATCATTCAAGGGCTATGTCAGGGCTTTTGTATGCTCGTCCAAAAAAGGAAAGAGGGTATACATTGGATGGGGACCCCTCGTTCATGAATATACTTCGGGCGGTAATAAAACAATGTCAGATGCCAGGAAACTGACTGTTGAAAGTACTGATATTACCCTTGAAAAGGGAGATACATACAAGATAAAAGCCAAGATAACGAAACGTGACAAGAAAAAGAAGTTATTCGGGCATGTGGATAAATTCCGCTACAAGAGTACAAATAAGAACATCGCATCGGTAAGTGATGACGGTGAGATAAAAGGCGTAAAGGCCGGCAAATGTTATGTTTATGCTTACGCGCATAATGGTGTTCATAAGAGGATAAAGGTTACTGTAAAAATAGAGTAAAGAATTTGTTTTGCGTTTTCCGTCCACGAGAGGGCGCTGCGTGCCGGTGGCACGCGTTTAGCGCCAACCGTTGCGGAGCAAAGACCGAACCTCCAGGTTCGTGTCATCCGCGACGCTAAATGCAAAAATACCCGGGATTTTCCCCGGGTATTTCTGCATTTCCCGTCCACGAGAGGATTCGAACCTCCGACCCCACGCTTAGGAGGCGTGTGCTCTATCCTGCTGAGCTACGTAGACAGCTTTATATGGACTGTTCCTGTTTAACAGCCAAATTTAATTATACTAAATTTCCGACCACATTACAAGAAATCTTCTCATCTTTGCTGTTAATTATATTCGAAGTTCCCCCTGCAGCCATATATTACCGCGAAAACGCCTTCCGACCTCAGGTTCCCCAAGAAGATCCTTTTCATTTAGACAGACTGTAAGGGCCAGTCCGTTGCAGCTTAAGTCAAACGCATAAACTTTTTCGGATGACAGTGAATTGGTCTCGAGCCTGAAACCGTTTATCTCAGCAAGTATCGAATAATGATCGCACTCAACACCGTTCGGCATAAAATACGAATCCACAAGGGAAAAGACATCATCCTTAAGTATGCGTTTCGAAACGGCACTGTATGTGTCTATATCCTCAAGGGTCAGCTGCTCTATAGCTTCTTCATCCCCGTTCTTGGCGGCGATTATCCTCTTGCTGCGGTCAGCCGTTGCTTTCCTGATCATCTCTTTCTGTTTGGGATCCTTCTGTATGGGCAGCATTATCGTACCACCGAGAGACAAGCCCGAAAGACAGGTGGATACCCTGGCAGGATCAGGCTCCCCGCCTTTCATGTTCTTCATTACACTCATACCGTTCTGAACATAATATATAAGGGTTGCTCCCAAACGGTAATCCTCACACATACCTGCAAAGGATTCCTTATCCGCGTGGCGTTCCACACTTACTTCCTCTGTAGTCGACACCTGGTCAGCCTGAACAAAAGGATAATAGAAATCGAGAGTAAGATTGTTTGTGTCATCATACTCTCCCCGAAGGGTTATCCCGCAGGAATTACAGTAATTCTTTGAGTACTCGACAAGTATACTGTCCCTTCCGGTCTCGATGAATTCCCTTCTGTTGGGATTGATCACCACGTCATTCATCAGATCCCTTATCTGTTTTTTATTTTCGATATTGGAAAATCCAACAGCTCGTAAATACTGATGCATCAGCTTTCCTTAACACTTTCTATGATAATATCGTCATTTTCGAGCAGGTCGAGAAGCTTATCTTCCTCATATGCCTTACCATGTCTGTCTCTTATCAGCTTGAGCTTGGGCCGGTCCGTAAAATGCTGATTCTGCTCTATAACTATGGCTTCATCTCCCATATTCGTTACTACTTTGGTCCCGACGGGATAAGCAGCTATGAACTCGAGGAAATAATCCACGATCCTTCCTTCAAAAAGTATATCTCTCCCGTTACGTATATGATCGAGAGCCTGCCTTACATTCTCCCTTTTTACCCCTATACCGCACAGCCTGTCGTCAAAGGCGTCCGCGATCGCGACTATCCTGACACCTATGGGCATTACGACCTGTTTAAAAGGAAAGCCGGATTTATCAAGACGCTCATGATGGAAGAGGATTATCTTTTTGGATTCATTGCTCATCCAGGTTTCTTTTTCAACCGAAGAAAAACCGTAGAGCGTATGCTTTTTGTATTCAAAGAGGGATTCCGGATCGAAGTCTTTTTCCGGATCCACATTCTGATATGGGACAGACAGATAACGCAGTCCCATGTCATGCAAGAGGCTTCCGACTCCGATATCATATACTTCCCATCGTGAAAGGTTCATCTTGAGAGCCATGATAACGGAAAGAGAAGCTACCATAACGCTGTGCTCATAAAGATCCGCATTTCGCTCCCTGATATCATATACAGTATCTACGACCTCTTCACGGGAAAAGATATCATTTACTATCTTATTGGCCGCTTCAGTAACCTCTTCGATCCCGTTATCATAGGTGATATAACGGTCTATAACATCCTGCATTTTCTTCGAGCAGTCAGTCTTGAGCTGTTCCCTGATCACCATTTTTTCCCTGGGAGAAAGAGATGTCGGCTCAAATATTTCCACTTCACTGATACCCGCACAGATCAGTGCCTCTATATGTTTCATATAAAGGCATGTTCCCTCGTAGAACATGGTTTGATTGTCCGCAAGTTTTACCGGGCTGGCCAGATACTCACCCCCGGTCAGTTCATTGACTTTGACTGTTTTCATATCACTCGTATACGTAAGGCTCAGCCGAAAGGGCAAGCGTGAGCGCTTTCTTCTCCTCGTCTCCAAGAGATATAGCACATTCTCCGTTAACTATCTCTTTGGTATAAACATAACAGCCTTCACTGGAATGTATGGAATTGATTATAAATCCCGTTTCATTATCATTAAGAAGGGCTATCGAGAACGACAGTTTTCCGCCCATTTCCTTAAAGGCATCATATTTGACAATACCGACCCTCTGATAAGTTTCCTTCAGATTGTCGATGATCTTTTTGATGTCCTTCCTGTTCTTATCGGTTGTTGTCTTGAGGGTTGCTATATCATTAAAGAGAGCTCCTATCTCTTCTTCAAGGCTCTCTGCCTTTCTTCCCTTCATGAACATCTGATAACTTACATTTAACTGGTTATATCTGATGAGCAGAATGATCAGAAGGACCAGCAGTATTATAACCAGAATAAAGAGTATTATAATAGGTATACCGGGATCAGATATTCCCATGCTTTCCAGTATCGAATTATCCATTATTGTCTCCTGTATGATATTTCTACTTATCCGAGCAGAAGATCCATGATCTTCTGAAGAGTATCCTGATCATAGAATTCTATCTCTATCTTACCGGCATTATCACCTTTGGCTGTGATGGTCACCTTCGTTCCCAGACTGGCTTTCATCTTATCCTGGATATCATTATACAATGCTTCAAGCTTTTCATTCTTTTTCTTTATGATCTTGGGCTTGTTCCTGGTCTTTATTATCTTCTCGATCTCCCTTACGGAAAGATTTTCATCGACCACACGCTGGGCAAGCTCATATTGCTCTTTGGGATCCTCGATAGCCAGAATTGCCCTTGCATGACCCTCGGATATAAGGTCTTCCACGATCATATCACGGACATTTTCAGAGAGCTTTAAAAGTCTCAACTTATTCGTTATGGAGGTCCTGCTCTTTGATATCCTCTCGGCCAGATCATCCTGTTTGAGATGATATTCATCTATCAGCTTCTTATAAGCTACGGCTTCTTCAATAGCATTCAGATCTGTTCTCTGGATATTCTCTATAAGAGATATCTCCGCGATCTCTTTTTCGGTATAGTCACGGATTATGACGGGTATCTCCTTGAGACCTGCCATTTTGGCAGCTCTCCATCTTCTTTCCCCGGCAACTATCTCATAATAATCTCCTCTGTTTACAACAAGGATAGGGAATATCACTCCATGTATCTTAATGGAATCCGACAGTTCCTGTAATTCGTCTTCATCGAAATTCTGTCTGGGCTGATCCCGGTTAGGCTCAACCTTGGTTATCTTAACGATCTGATCTGCTTTGGCTGCTTTAACATTTTCCTGATTTGCCGGCTTGTCCGGAACAACCACTCCCTTTGGGATAAGCGAATCAAGTCCTTTTCCTAGTCCTTTTTTGACTGCCATATACTCTCCTCCTTTATCAAGACAGGTCTTTATTCTTATTTATCAGTTCCTTGGCAAGATTGATATAGCTCCTGGATCCGATCGACTTGGGATCATACTCCGATATGGGCTCTCCATATGAGGGGGCCTCTGCCAGTCTGATATTCCTGGGTATCACTGTTTCAAACACATACTGTGAGAGATTTTCCTTAACATTGTTTACTACCTGCTGTGAGAGATTGGTACGTGTATCGAACATGGTAAATACAACCCCTTCTATATTGAGTACGGGATTGAGTCTCTCTCTTACGAGATTTATGGTATATATGAGCTGGCTTATACCTTCAAGTGCATAGTACTCACATTGGATAGGAACCAGGACCGTGGAAGATGCGACCATGGCATTTACTGTCAGTGAGTTGAGTGAAGGAGGGCAGTCGATAAGTATATAGTCATAATCATTAACGATCCAGTCTATCTCATCCTTGAGGATGAATTCCTTTCTCTCTTTCCCTATCAGTTCAATATCTGCCCCGGCAAGATTCATATTTGAAGGGATCAGTGACAGATTCTTTCGAACGTCCTTAATGATGCAGTCCTTCACCGAGCACTCGCTGAGTATAAGTTCATATACCGTATTCTCTATATTGTTTTTGTCTATTCCAAAACCGCTGGTTGCATTTCCCTGAGGATCACAATCGATCAGAAGAACGGTTTTGTTCTGAAGTGCCAAGGCTGCTGCAAGGTTTATAGCTGTTGTTGTTTTTCCAACTCCGCCCTTTTGATTTGCTATAGATATGATCTTTCCCATATTGATTCTCCGTTTTCTTAATTCTTTTTACTTGATCATGATTGACTATGATTATCTCACAGTAATGTTTCTTTTTCAATTAAGACATTTGTTTATTTTGTGTTATTCTGATCTGGGGTAATGTTTCACATGAAACTTTTCAAGATATAGTCGGATAATGTTTCACGTGAAACATTATCTTGTGGTTCATAATATAATCGGTACAATGTTTCACGTGAAACAATAAGATCTGTATTTTTTATCTGCCTGACCTGCCATAAGCCCTTATCAGATCCTTAAGATCAGCGACAATATTCTTGATCTCAAGTCTGGCTCTGACCCTGTCATTGTTTATGATATTTCCACAGAATTCTACTTTATGACATACCCTTTCAACTTCATCTACGGGAACTCCGCCGGATTCATTTTCCTTAATGACAGAAGATAAAGCCTCCGGGATCTTATCCTCTTGATCTTCTTTATCTTCCATATCTTCAGAAGATATTGTATCCGTATCTTCGTCACTGTCTTCGATCTCTTCATCCTCTTTAAATTCATCAAAAGATTTCTTTATCTTTTCATTGGCTTCCCTGAAGAGAGAAGTGACTGCATCAACTTTATCCTCTATGACTTCATCTTTTGAGTCTTCTTCAATGAATGCAAAAGGATCCCTGCTGATCCTGACAGCCATACTGTCTTCATCCGAATCTTCCTTAAGGTCTCCCCGAAGAATTTCAAGCACTCTCCCTATCATATCTGTTTTGCCTGAATAGTAATGGAGCTGTTTATCAGCATCTCTTTTTTCTCTTTCAAGCATCTTCTTTTCATTCTCGAGAATTTTTATCTTTTCAGAATTACCGGTAGATATATTTCGAGGAGAGAATACACGAAAATCAACATCTTCATTTCTCCTGAATGTTGTTATCTGCTGGTCCAGTTCATCGATCTTGATCGCATGCTCGTTAGATATCTCAGACAGCTTTGCTTCCTCAGTCGCAAATTCCTGTTCAAGTTTGATAAGGATATCACATGCTTCAATTAAATCTGCACTTGTCATATACTTCTCCTGTTACAATGGTTTCTTTAACGGCTTGCCGGCTTTTCTCGGATACTTTTGATCCGTATGTCTGTCTTTATCTATATAGATAAGAGATCTTTCATAATCCGTAAAGGGTATATCAAATCTTTCAACTTTCCGTACATGACCTCCGAGAATATCTATAGCCTTACCAGCCCCTGTCAGTTCATCGTCAATGATACCACTTTTATATGAAATAAATGTTCCATTTATATTAACAAACGGTAAACAGTATTCCGACAGGACCGAAAGATCAGCCACAGCTCTTGACACAGCCAGATCAAAATTTTCTCGAAGATCATCATTCCGGGCCAGGTCTTCAGCACGGCCATGCATGACCCTGACATTGTGAAGATCCAGTCTGTCAATGACTTCTTCCAGAAAAAGAGTCCGTTTATTCAAAGAATCTATCAAAAGGCAATCAGCTTCCGGACACATTATACTTATTGGGATACCGGGGAAACCTGCACCGGATCCGACATCGATCATTTTTTGGCCGGACAGATCATCAGTCTTAAGGACAGCTATACTGTCTGCAAAATGTTTGATATAGACATCTTCCTTATCGGTTATTGCTGTCAGATTGATCCTTTCGTTCCATGAGATTAGCAGATCATAATACATTTCAAAAAGATCCAGTTTATGATCATCTATCTGTATATTCCATTTTGTTAATAATTTAACAAATTTATCTGTATAGTCTTTCATCTTCCAAGATAAACAAGAAGGACCGATATGTCTGCGGGACTCACTCCGGAGATCCTTGAAGCCTGTCCTATTGAAACAGGCCTGAACTTCTCCAGCTTTGATGCTGCCTCAAGTCTCAATCCGCGGATCTTTGAATAATCGATATCTTCCGGTATCCTCTTCTCCTCGAGTTTTTTAAATGCGGCAACCTGTCTTTCCTGTCTCTTTATATATCCTTCATATTTGATGTTTATATTAACCTGTTCTCTTACATCCTCGGGAAGATCAGGTCTTTCTTCATCTATGGGGGCGATCATCTCATAATCAAGTTCGGGCCGGCAGACCAGCTCCGATAATGGTATGCCGGATTTTAAAAGGGCACTTTCCTTCTCCCTCATGAATTCCTGTACCTTGGACCTGCTTCCCACATATGTGGTCTTCAGTCTTTCGATCTCATCCCTGATCATCTCTTCTTTTTTAAGAAGTTCCTCATACTGCCGTTCGCTGATCAGCCCGACCTCGTATCCTTTTTTCCGGAGACGGAGATCGGCATTATCCTGACGCAGTAACAGTCTGTACTCGGCACGGCTGGTCATCATCCTGTATGGTTCAAGTGTCTCCTTGGTTACCAGATCATCAATGAGCACTCCTATATAACCTTCCGACCTGTCTATGATCAGATAATCCCTTCCCTTACAGTACATGGCCGCATTTATCCCGGCAATAAGGCCCTGGGCCCCGGCCTCTTCATAGCCTGAACTGCCATTGAACTGGCCTGCGGCAAACAATCCGCTGATCTTTTTGAACTCGAGTGAGTGTTTGAGCTGCACGGGATTGATACAGTCATATTCTATGGCATAGGCATTTCTTACTATCCTGCAATTCTCCAGTCCCGGAACCGTCCTGTACATGGCGATCTGGACATCCTCCGGAAGAGAAGAGGACATACCTGAGATATACATCTCATTTGTATGTATGCCTTCGGGTTCAACAAAAAGCTGATGTCTGTCCTTATCGGCAAATCTTACGACTTTGTCCTCTATTGAAGGGCAGTATCTCGGACCCGTCCCCTCGATCACTCCGGTATAGAGAGGAGACCTGTCGAGATTGTCCCTTATGATCTTATGTGTTTCTTCATTTGTATAAGTAAGATAGCAGCTTACCTGTTCCTTCTGGACACTTTCGGGATCAGTTGAAAATGAAAAGGGAACCACCCTTTCATCTCCCTTCTGTTCCTGCATCTTTGAAAAATCAATGGTCCTTCCGTCTATCCTTGCGGGAGTACCTGTTTTAAAACGGAACATCTCGATCCCGTTATCTATAAGGCTCTGCGTCAGATGGTCAGCTGCCATCAGTCCGTTGGGTCCTGTATAGGTTATGGCCTCACCGCAAAGACATCTGGCCCGCAGATAGGTTCCTGTCGCAAGTACAACTGCCCGGCAATAATATGTCCCGCCGGTAAATATCTTAACACCCTTTACTACATTATCCTCAACGATCAGCTGGCATACTTCCGCCTGTTTTAATGTAAGATTTTCCTGGTTTTCCAGAGTCTGTCTCATGCATCTTGAGTAATCCTCTTTGTCAGCCTGGGCACGAAGGGAATGTACCGCAGGACCTTTTGAGGCATTTAACATCCTTGACTGTATGAAAGTCTTATCGATGTTGATCCCCATCTGTCCTCCCAGGGCATCGATCTCTCTTACAAGATGTCCCTTTGAACTTCCTCCGATATTGGGATTGCAGGGCATAAGGGCTACGGAATTAATGCTGACAGTGAATACTATGGTCTTAAGTCCCAGCCTTGCTGCAGCAAGACCTGCTTCACATCCTGCATGTCCCGCACCTACTACAGCTATATCATATTTTTCAACAAATGAAGTTTCTGTCATTTCATTCACTTACCCATACAGAACCTGCCAAAGATCTCATTTATAACATCATCGCCTATGGAAACTCCAATTATCTTTCCAAGGGATCCGTATGCTGCCGTAAGATCTATGGAGTAAAAATCCTCCGGCATTCCTTCGGTAATGCTCTTTGCGACATTGAGCAGTGATCCTATCGCATCGGTAAGAGCCTCCTTCTGCCGCAGGTTGGATATGAATATCTCATCATTATATTTGATGTAACCCTTTGAATACTCATCAATGATGAACTTCTTCAGTTCATCTATACCGGTTTCATCCTTTGCGGATATTATTATCACAGGATTTGAAGTATAGCAGGCTATCTCTTCGGGTCCCGTCACGGTCTTAAGGTCGCTCTTGTTCAAGAGTATGACGCTTTTCTTTTCATGGTTCTTTATAAACTGAAGTATCTGCTCATCTTCATCGGACAGTACCTCCGACGAATCGATGACCATTATCACAAGATCGGCCGACCGTGCATTTTCAAGTGCCTTCTTTATTCCGATCTGTTCGATAACATCTTCTGAAGATCTGATGCCGGCAGTATCGATGACATGTAGCATCACTCCCCCAAGACTGATATCTTCTTCTATGGTATCCCTTGTTGTTCCGGCTACATCGGTCACAATGGCTCGTTCCGAACCGGCAAGTATATTAAGGAGTGATGATTTTCCGACATTGGGTTTTCCCAGTATGACCGTCCTTACCCCTTCGGACAGCATCCTTCCGTCATCAAAACTGTCAGCAAGCTCCTCAAGATCACGGAGCATCTCAAGAAGTCTTTCCGAAAGCTTTTCCGGATAACCCGTAAGATCGAAATGTTCCGGATCATCAAGTGCAGACTCAATAAAAGCGGTCTCATACAGTATCTTTTCCCTGACTGCAGTGATCCTCCTGTATAAAGCTCCCTGCATCTGCTTAACGGAATTCTTAAGAGCAAGATCATTTTTGGAATAAATGGTATCCATTACGGCTTCCGCTTCAGACAGATCCATCTTTCCGTTAAGAAAGGCTCTTTTGGTGAATTCACCGGGCTCGGCCGCTCTGGCGCCTGACTTTAAGCATATCTCAAGTATCTGCTTCATCATCAGGATACCGCCATGACACTGTATCTCAACCACATCCTCCCCGGTAAAACTGTGGGGAGCCTTAAAGACAAGCAGGATCGCGTCATCAACGACCCTGTCTTCATCATGGACATATCCGTAATATGCCCTGTGGTCTTCATATTTCGATATGGCCTTATTGTTTTTTCCGAGAAAAACAGAGGATGCAACAGAAAATGCATCCTCTCCGCTAACTCTTATGATCCCGATACCGGATGGTGTCATCCCTGTAGCAACAGCTGCTATAGTATCCGTATTCATATTATTTTACCGGTGTGATTATAACCTTACGGTAGGGCTCTTCTCCTTCAGAATGTGTTGTAACATACTTGTCATTCTGAAGAGCAGAATGGATTATCCTTCTTTCATAAGGATTCATGGGCTCTAAGGAAACAGGATTCTTTGTCCTCTTTGCCTTATAGGCAAGATTCTTTGCAAGGTTTTCAAGTGTCTCCTTGCGGCGGCTCCTGTAGTTTTCCGTATCAACCTTTACCCTTATGTATTCTTTCTTTCCTTTGTTTACAACTATGCTGGTAAGATACTGAAGAGAATCAAGGGTCTGTCCTCTTTTACCTATAAGGACACCCATGTCATTTCCCGAAAGATTGATGTTCATCTCATTATCTTTGGTCTCTACATTAACGCTTACTTCCATATTCATTGCAGCAAATACCTTGTCTAAAAATTCCTTGGGATCTGCCGCAGGTACGGATGCCGTACTCTCTTCGGTATTATCATTATCAGCCGGCTTTTTTTCAGCCTCTTCCTTCTTTTCTTCCGAAACGTTAGCTTCTTCCTTTTCGGCTTTTTCTTCCTTGGGAGCGTTGGGATCAAAGACCCTGGCTTTTATCACCGCGGGCTTTGCGGCAAATCCGAATATGCCTGCGGTTCCCTTTTCGATCACTTCATATTCGAGACGGTCACTTGTTATGGTGAAATTCCTGCAAGCTTCCGTTATGGCATCATCAACTGTTTTACCTGTAAATTCTATATATTCCATATCTTCCTCCGATCATTTGTTATTCTTTTCGTTATACTTTCTCACCATGTTTGCTTTTGCCGCAAGACTTCCGGGCTTATAACCCTTGTTGTAGAATTCTTCAGCCTTCTTTGCAGCCGCTTCCTTTTCCGCGTTTGTTGCAGTCTGGGTATGGCTCTTTTCGGTGATGGTCCTTGTAGACATCCTTGCAGCGGAATTTAGGGCAGCTCCTGTAACACCGCTTTTCTTTTCTATCTGTTTTTCAAGCTTCTCGGTATTTTTGGCAACTATGGAATCTATGTCCATCTTATCGATATGCTTGTTGATGAATACCTGCTGAACACTTCTTACTATCGCACCTGCGATCCAGTAAATACCCATACCAATTGGAAGACTGTAAACAAATACCAGAGACATGATGGGCATCATTATGTTCATTGACTTCATGGATGCTGCCATGGCATTTGCCTTGTCATCATTACCTGTATCAGCCTGTGGCATGAGCTTTGTATTGAACCACTGCGTAAATGCCGACAGCAATGGAATGAGTATTGCGCCTATGGCAAGAGCAATGGATCCGCTGTTTGACCACCAGTCACTGATATAGAACTTGGGTGAATTGGCAATATTGAGACCAAAGAAGTTGTTGTATCTATTAACGGTCTCATAAGTACTTGTACATAAGGTTGCAAGATCAGGATACTTGGTACTGATATTTGCCCACTCGGTCGTGGTTGCCCTGTTCAGGATATCGATGAACATGTTGACAACGTAAGAATTGTCGGCACCCAGCTTATAAGCTTCGTTTTCAAACTGTTTTTCAAACTGGACGGCAACAGCAAAATTCTCGCTGTTTCTTATAAAATCAAGGGCACCTGCTTTTGTTATGAATTCATTTACAAAAGGGATGAATGCTTCTTTTACCGAACCTACATATGCAGGAACATTATATATAACACGATAAAGAGCAAAGAGGATAGGCATCTGTATGATCAGCTGTACACAGCTTCCCGAAGGAGAAACACCGTATTTCTTGTAAACTGCCTGTGTTTCCTCATTCATGGCCGCCATGGATGCCTGATCTTTTTTTCCTTTATACTTTGCCTGTATAGCCTGGATCTCCGGATTCATCTTGGCAGAAAGCTTTGAGAACTTCTGCTGCTTGATGGTCAAAGGCATAAGTAAAAGGTAGATAACAATAGTAAACAATATGATGGCAAGTGCGATATTGGGTATGCCTATCTTTTCGATCACTATAAAGATACCGTTAAGGATATATCCCAGTACTTTTGCGATCGGACCTAATATCTTACCGTCATACTGTGTTAAATACACACCATACAAAACAAAATCCTCCTATCAACGGAAAATCAGTTCCGTTTTAACTGCCAGGGATTAAGGGACGGGATCGTATCCGCCTTTTGAAAATGGATTACAACGAATGATCCTCCATATGGCCATAAGGCCTCCTTTAAGAGCACCGTATTTGCTCACGGCCTCATAACCATACTCGGAGCATGATGGAAAATAAGGACATTTTGTACTTTTATAACATGAAATGTGTTTCTGGTAAAATCTTATACCGGAAAGTATTATATACTTCATTTAATAACCTTATGTATTCTCATCAGGTGCAGCAGTGCACCTTCTATATCGCTGTATCTGATATCCTTTGCGCCCTGACGCGCCAAGACTACGATGTCCAAACCACTATTGAACATCTTTTCGTGCAGTCTGTAAGTTTCTTTAACACATCTTTTGAAATAATGCCTGTAAACGGAGTTACCGACCTTTTTACTGACCGATACTCCCAATCTGTTTTTTTCCGTTCCGTTTTCCAAAACATACACAACAAGATAACGATTGGCCTTCGAACAGCCTTTTTTATAAACTTGTCTGAAATCCGAATTTTTCTTTAATCCTTCTGTAAAGATCATTATGATAAGCCTACAGAAAAAAAGGCCACATTATTGTGGCCCGAAAACTCATGCTGATAAAACTTTTCTTCCTTTAGCTCTTCTGTTCTTCAAAACCTTGCGGCCGCCGGGAGAACTCATTCTGCTTCTGAAGCCATGAACTTTTGATCTCTGCCTCTTTTTGGGCTGAAATGTCATTTTCATACCAAAAACACCTCCTTTTCATACAAAATAAACGTATGTCTTCGGAAAACGTCGAGTCATATTCTATAAAAAGCATACGTTATTGTCAAGAAAAAATACTGTAAGACAGCCATTTTATGCCATGAGGTAAACATAATTTTTCCACAAAATGTGTATAAGTGGTGGATAAATATACAAAACCATGTTTATAACCATGTGTAAAAAAGCTCTCTATTTGTCTTATATTTTAAAAAACAGCCTTTTAACGGCAAAAATGACCTTATACTAAATTTAGTGGATAAATAGGGCAAAATCGTTTGAAATATAGCCTATTTTGTAGTAAACTATCTAGGTATGAATTTCAGATAAAGGGAGAACCTGGTCCGTTATGGAAGATCTTATCTCAAAATGGGATGAAATAAAAGAATCTGTCAAAATAGAATATGAAGTTACTGATCTTGCATATAAGACCTGGATCGATCCTCTCATGCTCGGTGATATCAAAGATAATACCGTTTATATACTTACACCCAAGGAACTGGCCCAGGGTATTCCCCATATTCACAGCAAATACTATACTCCGTTCAAGTTATGTATCAACGAAGCCCTTGGAAAGAGCTTTGAGGAACAGTATGAGATAAAGTTCATTTCAGAAAAAGACCAGAGCTTAAACAGGACATATATAAATAATGAAGAAAAACGTAAAAAATCAAATCTGAATTCAAGCTATACATTTGATACTTTCGTTGTTGGCAGTAATAACCGCTTTGCTCATGCAAGTGCGATCGCAGTATGTGAAAATCCGGGTGAGACATACAACCCTCTTTTCATATACGGAGGTGTGGGACTTGGAAAGACACACCTGATGCAGGCAATAGGAAATTACATCATAGACCATGATCCCGATTCAAATGTTCTGTACGTAACAAGCGAACAGTTTACAAATGAGATAATAGAAGCCGTAAGAACGGGAAATACCGGTAACAACTCTCCGGAAAAGATCAAGGAATTCAGGGATAAATACAGAAACATAGATGTTCTTCTTATAGATGACATACAGTTCATCATAGGAAAAAAACAAACACAGGAAGAATTTTTCCATACGTTCAACCATCTTTATGAACAGAAGAAGCAGATAGTCATAACTTCGGATAAACCTCCTAAAGATATGGATGTTCTTGAGGAAAGATTCACTTCGAGATTTACATGGGGTATGATAGCGGACATACAGTATCCTGATTTTGAGACCAGGATGGCAATACTTCAGAAAAAAGTAGAATCATTCAATTATAAGATAAATAATGAGATACTTGCTTATATTGCCAACAATGTCAAATCAAATATAAGAGAGCTGGAAGGATCTATCAAAAAGATAGTAGCTTTTTCAACTCTTGAAAAAAAGGACATAGATATCAATCTCGCAAAAGATGCCCTTAAAGATATTATATCTCCTAATTCTCCTTCAAGGATAACCGTCCAGAACATAATAAATGTTGTATGTGATCATTACAGTATTTCAATAGAAGATATAAAATCAAGCAAAAGAAACAAGGAGCTCGTTCATCCCCGCCAGATAATAATGTACCTGTGCCGCAGCATGACGGATGCAACATATAAGGAAATAGCATCAGAACTCGGAGGCAGGGATCATTCAACTGTAATGTATGGTGAAAAATCCATTGTTGATATGATGAAAAAGGATGAAGCCCTTAAAAGGACTGTTGAAACCATAACAAACAAGCTTAAATCAGGCTGATGTTAAAAAAATCCGTGTTTCAAACATGTTATTTAATATTATCAACAATAAAATGCCGATAATAAAAGCCTTAAATATATGATCTGAAGAAGGTTATCAACAAATCCACAACCTATAATAAGAGTAATATTAATAAAGTGTATTTATATATATAAGCGATTTTCAAGAGAAAGGGATAAAAATGAAGATCAGATGTTCACAGTCACAATTGTTATTCGGTATCAATACCGTACTTAAGGCAGTTCCTTCCAAGTCTTCCATGACCATACTTGAATGTATCCTGTTTACTGCTGATGAAAACGGGATAAGACTTACTGCTAATGACATGGAGCTGGGAATTGAAACATATATAGAAGGAAGTGTTGAGATAGCCGGTGACATAGCTGTAGACGCCAAAATGATATCAAATCTCATCAGGTCTTATACGGGAGATAAAGCAGAAGATTTTGTTATAGAGTCTGATGATACCAGTACGGTCCATATTTATTCAGGCAATTCAAAAGTAGATATACCCGGAAGATCGACGGAAGAATTCGTACTTCTTCCCGAACTTGAGAAAAAGGATCCTATAGAGATATCACAGTTTTCTCTTAAAGAACTTATAAGACAGACAATATTTTCAATTTCTGACAATGATACAAATAAGATAATGACCGGTGAACTGTTTGAGATAAAAGAGGACCAGTTTAAGGTTGTATCTCTTGACGGACACAGGATATCTGTAAGGAATATCACTCTTAAGAATTCCTATGATGATAAGTCGGTCATAATACCCGGGAAGACCCTTCAGGAACTCTTAAAGATAATACCCGGTGATGTTGATAAGGATGTTTCAATCTTCCTTTGTGAAAATCATGTGATATTCGAATATGAATCCGTAAAAGTAGTGTCCCGTATCATAGAAGGCAACTATTTTAAGATAGACCAGATGATATCAAATGATTTTGAGACCAGGTTTGATATAAATAAGAGAGATCTTCTTGAAGTTATCAACAGGGCTACTCTTCTTATAAAGGAGGGGGACAAGAAGCCTATAATCTTTAATGTAAATGATGATGTTGCTTCTCTTTCCATAACATCATCTCTCGGAAAGATGGAAGATGATATTAATATTTCCAAAACCGGCAAGGATATAAAGATAGGTTTTAATCCCAAATTCCTTATAGATGCACTGCGTGTAATAGATGATGAGAATGTTACTGTCTATATGGTCAATCCCAAGGCACCATGCATCATTAAGAATGAAGAAGAATCGTACCTGTATCTGATACTTCCCGTTAATTTCTGATATTGGTTTAAGTGTGGATATTATGACCGAGATATCGATAAGAGATGATCATATAAAGCTGGGACAGGCTCTCAAGCTGTCAGGTGAAGCCGGATCGGGTGTTGATGCCAAGTATATGATAACGCAGGGACTTGTGAAGGTTAACGGTACAGTATGTCTTGAACGCGGAAGAAAGCTTTATAAAGGTGATGTTATAAGTTTTGATGATAAAGAATATATCATCGGAGGACAGTAAATGTACGTTAGATCTCTTGAGCTTAGCAACTACAGGAATTACGAAAGAGTCCAGATAGATTTCGATAAGGGTGTCAACATCCTTTACGGAGACAATGCGGTCGGTAAAACGAACGTGCTGGAATCAATCTATATTTCCTCCACCACAAAATCTCATCGTGGAAGCCGTGATAAGGAAATAGTCAGATTTGGTGAATATGAAGGACATATAAGATGTCTGTTTGAAAAGAATGAAGTTGACTATCAGATAGACATACACCTTCGTACCGACAAATCAAAAGGGATAGCCATAAACGGCATCAAGCTCAAAAAAGCCGCAGAGCTTATGGGAGTCATAAATGTCATCCTTTTTTCACCGGAGGATCTTTCGATAATAAAGAACGGTCCTTCAGACAGAAGAAGGTTCATAGATTCGGAACTGTGCCAGCTTGATAAGGTATATCTTTATAATCTTACCAGCTACAACAAGATCGTTAACCAGAGAAACAATCTCTTAAAAGACATAACCTATCATCCTGAACTGACTGATACACTTGATGTATGGGATTCACAGCTCATATCACTTGGGACCAAGATAATCGACAGAAGGACCCTTTTTGTCAATCAGCTCAACGAGATAATCTATGATATCCATAAAAATCTTACCGGAGACAGCGAAAAGCTGATGATAAAATATGATCCGAATGTAGAGATAATGGATTATTCGCAGAAGCTCAAGAGAAACCGTGATAAGGACATAAAGTACAAGCTCACGAGCGTTGGTCCCCACAGAGATGATTTTGTATTTTTCATAAATGATATGGATTCCAAAAAATACGCATCCCAGGGTCAGCAGAGGACCGCTGCCCTGTCACTTAAACTTTCGGAGATTAAGCTTGTCGAAAACATAACCGGGCAAAAGCCTATACTGCTTCTGGATGATGTTCTGTCAGAACTTGATTCAAACAGACAGAATTATCTTCTTAACTGCATAGGAAATATACAGACCATAGTTACCTGTACCGGACTTGATGAATTCATCAATTCAAGGCTGACAGTTAACAAGATATTTAAGGTAAGCGGAGGAAAAGTAATAAGGGAGAATTAATGATGAGTGAAGACAATGAAATGATACAGGAAAATTTTGAGGTGGACGGTGAGTACGGTGCCGACCAGATCCAGATACTTGAAGGTCTTGAAGCCGTAAGAAAACGTCCCGGAATGTATATTGGAAGTACTTCTTCTAGAGGATTGCATCATCTTGTTTACGAGATAGTGGATAACTCGGTTGATGAGGCACTTGCCGGATACTGTTCCACGATCGATGTAACGCTTAATCCCGATAATTCCGTGACCGTAATAGATGACGGAAGAGGTATTCCGGTCGGTATCAACAAAAAAGCAGGGATACCCGCGGTCGAAGTAGTATTTACCATCCTTCATGCGGGCGGAAAATTCGGCGGTGGCGGATATAAGGTGTCCGGAGGACTCCATGGTGTTGGTGCATCTGTTGTCAATGCCCTTTCAAACTGGCTGGAAGTAAAGATACGCCAGGAAGGCAAAGTCTATATGCAGCGCTATGAAAGGGGTAAAGTTGTCAAAAAGCTTGAAGTCATAGGAAGCTGTGCCGAAGATGAAACCGGTACCATGGTCACCTTTATGCCTGACGATACCATATTTGAAGAAACGGTATTTGACTTTGACATATTAAAGACAAGGTTGCGTGAAACCGCTTTTCTTACCAAGAATCTCAAGATCGTTTTAAGAGATGCAAGAGGTGAGGAAAATGTAGAGAGGACTTTCCATTACGAAGGCGGTATCAAGGAATTCGTTACCTACCTTAACAGGAGCAAGACTCCTCTGTATGAAGAGGTTCTGTATTTTGAAGGTAAACAGAATAACGTGCTTGTTGAAGTTGCCATGCAGCACAATGATTCCTTCAATGAAAGCGTCTTCAGTTTTGTTAATAATATAACCACACCGGAAGGCGGAACTCATCTGACGGGATTCAGAAATGCCATAACCAAGACCTTTAATGATTATGCAAGGACCAACAAGCTCCTCAAAGATAACGAAGCCAACCTTACAGGTGATGATATACGTGAAGGACTTACGGCTATAATCTCCGTCAAGATAGAGGAGCCCCAGTTTGAAGGACAGACCAAGCAAAAGCTGGGCAATTCGGAGGCAAGGGCTGCGGTTGACATGGTCGTATCCGAACAGCTGACCTATTATCTTGAACAGAATCCGACGGTCGCCAAGCAGATCTGTGAAAAATCGATCCTTGCCCAGAGGGCAAGAGAAGCTGCAAGAAAAGCCCGTGATCTTACAAGGCGTAAGACTGCTCTTGAAGGGATGGCCCTGCCGGGTAAGCTCGCCGACTGTTCCGATAAGGATCCCAAGAACTGTGAGATATTCATAGTTGAGGGAGATTCTGCCGGAGGAAGTGCCAAGACAGCCAGAAGCCGTGCAACACAGGCAATACTTCCCCTCCGCGGCAAGATACTAAACGTTGAGAAGGCAAGACTTGACAAGATATATGCAAATGCCGAGATCAAGGCCATGATCACGGCCTTCGGAACGGGTATCCATGATGACTTTGATATTGAAAAGCTCCGTTATGACAAGATCATAATAATGACGGATGCCGATGTTGACGGAGCTCATATCAGCACCCTGATGCTAACCTTCCTGTACAGATTCATGCCCGACCTTATAAGAGAAGGCCATGTTTACCTGGCCAATCCGCCTCTTTACAAGCTTGAGAAGAACAAGAAGGTCTGGTATGCATATTCGGATGATGAGCTGAACAATATACTCACAGAGGTCGGCAGGGATCAGAATAACAAGATACAGCGTTACAAAGGACTTGGTGAGATGGATGCCGAACAGCTGTGGGAGACCACAATGGATCCGGAGACCCGTGTTCTTTCAAGGGTTTCGATGAACGAAGAGATGTCCTCACAGATAGACCTGACATTTACAACGCTTATGGGGGATAAGGTTGAACCCAGGCGTGAGTTCATCGAAGAGAATGCAAAGTTTGTTAAGAATCTGGATATATGATAATGGGTAATGGGTACGGATTGTATCAGAATACTATTTTTCAGGGACGCTCCCGCTCATTGTCCTCGGTGCTCACGTTACTAAGCTCGTGAAAAACCTCGCTAAGTAACGAGCCTGCGGAATGCCCTGAAAAATACATTCTGATCCAATCCTTGGATTATGACCTGTAGAAATATACTTTGAAGTAATCCTTGGATTGTGACCTGTAGAAATATATTTGAAGCAATCCCCGGGTTATGCTACGTAAGGCATATATTTGTAGCAATCCTCAGTATTTAACCTGATTTAGTATTGATATGTTTAAGGAGTAAGCTAAATGGATGACAAAATATTTGATCGGATAAATGATGTTGATCTGATCAAGACTATGGAAACCTCATACATCGATTATGCCATGAGCGTTATCGCGGCACGTGCTCTTCCCGATGTCAGGGACGGCCTGAAGCCTGTTCAGAGACGTGTCCTTTATTCGATGATCGAGCTCAACAACGGACCTGACAAGCCACACAGAAAATGTGCCCGTATCGTCGGTGATACGATGGGTAAATACCATCCCCACGGTGACAGCTCCATATACGGGGCCCTGGTCAACATGGCCCAGGACTGGTCATTTCGTGCTCCTCTTGTTGACGGACACGGAAACTTCGGTTCGGTGGACGGGGACAGTGCAGCCGCAATGAGATACACGGAAGCAAGGCTTTCCAAGATATCCATGGAAATGCTTGCGGATATAGGTAAGGATACGGTTGATTTTACTCCCAACTTTGATGAGACCGAAAAAGAGCCGGTCGTCCTTCCTTCAAGATTTCCCAATCTCCTTGTAAACGGTACGACCGGTATTGCCGTAGGTATGGCTACCAATATACCCCCTCATAATCTTTCAGAGGTGATAAATGCCGTCGTAAAGATCATAGACAACAGGGTAAATGAAGACAGGGATACCGAGATCGATGAACTCCTTGACTGTGTAAAGGGACCGGATTTTCCCACAGGTGGCGTGATACTCGGACGCCGCGGTATTGAGAGTGCCTACAGGACGGGAAGAGGCAAGATCAAAGTCCGTGGAGTAAGTGACATAGTACTTCTCGAAAACGGCAAGAGCCAGATCATAATCACAGAACTGCCTTTTCTTGTAAACAAGGCAAGGCTCCTCGAAAAGATCGCTGAACTTGTCAGGGACAAGAAGATAGACGGTATTACGGATCTTCGTGATGAATCGGACAGGGACGGTATGAGGGTCGTTGTTGAATTAAGACGCGATGTAAATGCCAATATCATCCTTAACCAGCTCTATAAGCATACCCAGCTCCAGGATACTTTCGGTGTTATCAACTTAGCCCTTGTAAACAATGAGCCTAAGGTCATGAATCTTCTCGAGATGCTCACCTATTACCTGAAGCATCAGGAAGATGTGGTTACCAGAAGGACAAAATATGATCTTAATAAGGCAGAAGAGCGTGCCCATATACTGCAGGGCCTCCTCATAGCACTTGATAATATCGATGAAGTGATCGCCATCATAAGGGGAAGCGCAAACGTTACGGAAGCCAAGGAAAAGCTCATCGAACGGTTCACACTGTCGGAAGCCCAGTCTGCAGCTATAGTAGAGATGAGGCTCCGTGCTCTTACAGGTCTCGAGAGAGAGAAGCTTGAAGCTGAATATGCAGAGCTTCAGAAGAAGATCGCCGAATACAAGGCGATACTTGCCGATGAAAAGCTCCTTCTCGGTGTGATCAGATCAGAGATACTTGAGATCTCGGAAAAATACGGTGATGAGAGAAGGACCAAGATAGGTCTTGATGATTCGGATCTTACCAATGAGGATCTGATCCCCATGGAAAATACCGTTATCGCCATGACCAGTCTGGGTTATATCAAACGTATGACCGTTGATAATTTCAAGGCCCAGAACCGCGGGGGCAAGGGTATCAAGGGAATGAAGACCATAGAAGAAGATTACATAGAGGATCTTCTCATGACCAATACCCACCAGTCCATCATGTTCTTTACCAACTTCGGAAGGGTATACCGCAAGAAGGCTTATGAGATACCTGAGGCGGGACGTAATTCACGAGGGGTTGCCATAGTCAATCTCCTGCAGCTTCAGGGCGGTGAAAAGATCTCGGCCATGATACCGGTCACAGAAGTAAATGAGACCAAGAACCTTTTGATGGTAACGAAAAAGGGTACCGTTAAAAAGACAAACATATTGGAATACAACAACATACGTAAGAAGGGTCTTATAGCCATAACCCTCCGGGATGATGATGAGCTTATCGAGGTCAAGACTACCGATAAGGATTCGGAGATCTTCCTGGTAACAAAACAGGGAATGTGCATCAGGTTCAAGGAAACTGATGTCAGATCCACAGGCAGATCCTCAATGGGTGTTATCGGTATGAATCTTTCGGACGGTGATGAGATCGTCGGCATGCAGATCGATACCCAGGGTGATTCACTCCTTATCGTTTCCGAACTCGGTTTCGGAAAGAGGACACTGCTTTCGGAGTTCCACCTGCAAAGAAGGGGCGGAAAGGGTGTCAAGTGCTACAAGATCATGGAAAAGACCGGAGATGTAGTCGGTGTCAAGGCTGTTACGGATGAGCATGAGATCATGATGATCACAGACCAGGGTATAATCATCCAGCTTCGTATGGAGGATATAAAGGTCATATCCAGGATCACATCCGGAGTTAAGATGATAAGTCTCGACAAGGGAGTGAAAGTGGCCAAGATAGCCAAAGTAAGGGAAAAGATATCCGACGGTGACAAGGATATCGATATGGATGAGATAGACGATGTCGTTATAAATATTGCAAAATCCGATGAACCTGTTATCGTAGTCCATGATGAAGTGGATGTCGATGATGATGACGAAGAGGATACAAGATTTGACGGCATGGACGATGAATAATGTCAAAAGGG
>JAILLI010000210.1 GCA_024693225.1 Lachnospiraceae bacterium | reverse complement strand
TATAAAGACGCATCAAAGCTTCCCGCGGCAGTTACGGCTACCCTTCCGACCGATACAGGTGCATACAAGGACGGGACGGTTGTCAAGGCCAAGGATCCTTCCAAGAAGAGCATTGAAGTATCTGACGGTACCTGGACATTTATGGGATGGGATGCCGCATCAAAGACAATAAAGGGAGCAGCTGTTACCTTTACGGGCACATGGGTATTTACCAAAAAGGGAGAGCCTGTCCCGACCCCGACTCCGACCCCTGTTCCCAGGGAAGAGCAGATGGGTAAGGACGGGACACCTCTCGGAGAAGGTGCATCGATAGAAGCAGCAGAGAAGGAGATAACGACCAAGGCCATAGATAATAATGATCCCAAGGGCGCCAAGATATTACCGCTCAAAGTGAATGCTTCCAAGGTGACAGATAAGAAGATAACCCTTAAGTGGACAAAGAACAAAAAAGCAGTCAAATACGTTATCTACGGAAACAAGTGCGGCAAGAAAAACAAGATGAAGAAGCTGACCACAGCCAAGAAGGGTAAGACCAAGGCAGAGTTTTCCAAGATAGCCGGCAAGAAGATCAAGAAGGGTACATATTATAAGTTTATGATCGTTGCCCTTGACAAGAACAATAATGTCATTTCGACATCAAAGGTCGTTCATGCTGCAACAAAGGGAGGCAAGTTAGGAAATACATCAAAGCTTACCGTTTCCGATCCCAAGAACAAAAAAGTAAATATCAAGGTCGGAAAGACAAAGAAACTCAAGATCAAGGAAACAAAGGATAAGAAACTTACTGTCAAGAAGCATGTAGCCGTCCGTTATGAGAGCAGCAATCCAAAGGTTGCAAAAGTAGACAGCAAGGGCAAGATCAAAGGCCTGAAGAAGGGAAAGGCTAACGTTATCGTCTACTGTCAGAACGGTATTTCACAGATCGTCAAGGTAACGGTCAAGTAAGACCCGATGCAGGTGCAGCATCAACTTTTATACTGTATTAAAAACCATCTCCCGGACCGGTCTTTTTCTGACAGGTCCGGGATTGCTCTTTGTTTACAAAGGCTTGCATAAATGGTATAATATCTCGGATTATGTGAGCATTTGAGGTAGATATGGTTAAGTTCCTGAACAATCTCGAGAGAAAGATCGGAAAATATGCGGTCACAAATCTCTCTCTTTATATAATAATAGCCTATATCATAGGTTATATACTTATGTTTACGGGCTCTTTGGAGTTCATAAGCCTCAATCCCTATTATATCGCAAGAGGACAGGTGTGGCGGGTCATCACATGGATACTTGTGCCCCCGAGCAGCTTTGACCTCTTTACGATCATCATGCTTTATTTCTATTACCAGATAGGGACGGCCCTTGAAAGGACATGGGGGGCCTTCCGTTATAATGTCTACATCTTTTCCGGAATACTCTTTACGGTGATCGGAGCGGTAGGACTGTACCTTGTTACTACGGCATACGGGGCCGAAGGCGTTCTGGCTGGCAGCCTTGTGAGCAGGGGGTTCTCAACCTACTATATCAACCTGTCCATATTCCTGGCCTTTGCGGCAACATATCCCAATGTGCAGGTCCTCCTCTTTTTCGTGATCCCGGTAAAGATGAAATGGATGGCGTATATCGATGCCATAATACTTGCATATCAGTTCGTAGTCAGCGGAAATGCTGGCCGCATCGCTATCGTGATGAGCCTGCTCAATTTTATTGTCTTCTTTCTGGGAACAAGGGATTACAGGCGTGTATCTCCCAAGGAGATGTATCGCAAGAAACAGTTTCGGGATGCAACGGCTCATGCAAACGGGACAGGTGGCGGCGGCAGCAAGGCCATAAGCAAGCATAAATGTGCCATATGCGGAAGGACAGAGAAGGACGGGGATAACCTGGAATTCCGTTTCTGCTCCAAATGCAACGGGAACTATGAATACTGCAATGAGCATCTTTTCACCCACAAGCATATAGGCTGAAAGAAGATCTGCCCGGCAGGGGCAAATAAATACAAAGTATAAGGACAGGGAAATGAACTTAACGGATTTATCAGCATATGAACTCATATCAAGAACAGATATCAAGGATATCAAGTCAACAGGATATCTCCTGAAGCATAAGAAAACGGGTGCCAGGGTAGTCTGCATCGATAATGATGATGAAAATAAGGTCTTCTACATAGGATTTCGTACACCGCCAGCAGATTCCACGGGTGTTGCCCATATCATCGAGCATTCCGTCCTGTGCGGTTCCCAAAAGTATCCCGCAAAGGACCCTTTTGTCGAGCTTGCCAAGGGGAGCCTCAACACCTTCCTCAACGCCATGACTTATCCGGACAAGACCGTTTATCCCGTGGCCAGCTGCAATGAGCAGGATTTTAAGAATCTCTGCGACGTATATCTTGATGCGGTTTTTCATCCCAACATCTATACGCGGAAGATGATATTTGAGCAGGAGGGATGGCATTACGAGATCGAAAAGGAAGATGATCCCATCACTCTTAACGGTGTGGTCTATTCCGAGATGAAGGGAGCTTTTTCCTCTCCCGATGACATGCTTGACAGGGCCATCTTTGACTCGCTTTTTCCCGATACCTGCTACGGTGTCGAGAGCGGGGGGGATCCCGATGTCATACCATCCCTTACATATGAGCAGTTCCTTGATTTTCACAGAAGATATTATCATCCTTCAAACTCCTATATCTATCTGTATGGTAACCTGGATCATGCCGAGAGGCTTGACTACATTGACAGGGAGTATCTGTCAGCCTATGACCGTCTTGATATCGACAGCTTGGTCAGGCGGCAGAAAGGTTTTGACGCTGTAAGGGAGATAGTCAAGGAGTATCCCATCACAAATGACGAGCCGGAAGAGAAGAATTCATACCTTTCATTCAATACGGTACTGCCGGCATCTGTTAATGACAGGCTCTATACGGCCTTTCAGGTGATAGAATATGCACTTCTGGCATCGCCCGGTGCCGTTCTCAAGCAGGCCCTTCTTGATTCGGGGATCTGCAAGGATGTTCAGTCCACATACGAAAACGGTATATTGCAGCCATATTTTTCCGTTATAGTAAAGAATTCCGATTTATCCGAAAAGGATAGATTTCTCGGTATCATAAATGATGTTCTCGGGAAGGTGGTAAAAGATGGCTTTGACAAGAAGGCCCTTCTTGCTGCCATAAACCTGTTTGAATTCAGGTTCAGGGAGGCGGATTTCGGCCATTATCCCAAGGGCCTCATGTACGGGCTCAACGCTCTTGATTCATGGCTTTATGATGACGCAAAGCCTTTCGTACATATAATGCCGCTTGATACTTTCGAATTCCTAAAAGAAATGGCGAAGACCTCGTATTTTGAGGATCTGGTAAAAGAATACCTGCTTGACAATACCCATGCTTCTGTTGTCTGCCTTGTACCATCAAAAGGCCTTACTGCAAGGAAGGAGAGGGAACTTGAAGAAAAGCTCTCAAAGCTCAAGGACAGTATGGGAAGCGCGGATATACAGAAACTGATAGATGAGACCGCGGCGCTTCACGAATACCAGCAGGCAGAAGATGATGAGGAAACACTTGCAACCATACCGCTCCTTAAGATATCCGATATAAAAAAGGAAGCGGAAGGCTTTGTGAATGAGAAGACTACCATAAAGGGAAGAGAAGTACTCTACCATGATATATTCACCAACGGGATAGGCTATCTGACCGTCTCCTTCGGACTTAACGGTATAGGAGAAGACCTTTTGCCTTATGTCGGGATATTAAAAGCCATTCTGGGAATGGTCAACACAAAGAATTATTCCTATGCAGATCTTGCAAATGAGATCTTCCTTAATTCCGGAGGGATAGGAGGCGGATCGACCATATATACGGATGTCGACGACATGAACAGGTACGAGCATCTCTTCGAGATGAAGGCCAAGATATTGTATGACCGTCTGCCCTTTGCCTTTGAAATGATACGCGAGATCATATATACCTCCGACCTTACGGATAAGAAACGGCTCTACGAGCTCATATGCATGTTAAGATCGCGTTTACAGTCAACGATGATGTCTGCCGGTCACAGCGTGGCACTGCGCAGGGCTTCTTCGGGCATATCGGCATCTGACAGCCTGTCCGAAAAGCTGGGTGGTATTGATTTTTACAGGCTGATAGAAGAGCTTGAAGGGGATTTTGATAACCGCTTTGAAGAACTGTCCGGCAAGCTTACGGAAGTATCAGCTGCCATATTTAACAAAGACAATATCCGTATGTTCGACTATATAGCGACAAAGGACCAGTATGATGCCCTGGCATCCGAGATATCTTCCTTTATTGATGATGCTCCGGACCATCCTGGTACGGCTCGGGAAATGCATTTTTCAAAAGTCAGAAGATCCGAAGCCTTCAGGACAAGTGCCAAGGTCCAGTATGTTGCCAAGGCCGGTACCTATATGTCCGATGATCTACCCTATACCGGAGCCCTCAAGGTACTTAAGGTCATAATGGGTTATGATTATCTGTGGAATCAGGTAAGGGTTGTCGGAGGCGCCTACGGATGTTTCGGATTTTTCTCACGCAGCGGTAAGGTTTCATTTACATCCTACAGGGATCCCAACCTTGCAAGAACGCTTGAAATATACGACAAGGCCTCTTCATATATCAAAAATTTTGAGGCGACGGACCGGGATATGATCAAGTATATAATAGGCACCATATCCGATCTTGACTTTCCGCTTACCCCGAGTGCAAAGGGGGCCAGGAGCCGTGATGCTTATCTGTGTCATGACAGTTTTGAAAAGATACAGAAGGAGAGGGATGAGATACTCTCATGCACCGCAGAGGATATAAGGGCCCTTGACAGATATATTGAAAAGATTCGCGATGATGAATGCATATGCGTTATCGGCGGTGAAGAAGAGATAGAGAAGGAAAAGGGTATCTTTGACAGGACAGAACCCTTGTTTTTGCAGTAAGTATCCGGAATGTCAAAAGTCCGGACAGGGAGGATGATAATGAAGAAAAAGATATCAGAAGTGATCATTCTGGCAGTGGCGGTAAGCACCCTTTTAGCGGGCTGCGGCGCAAGCGGTTCTTCGTCGGCAAAAAATGATTATGCAGAACCTGAAGCTGCAGCCGAGGAAGCTGTGGAATATGATTATGCGGACGATGATGTCTATGATTACAGCGAAGAGGCTGCTGAAGCCAAATCGAGCGCAGCACCCCAGACAGCAGGCGAAGCACCTTCCGATGCGGAGATAATGAGCAATACATCAAGAAAGCTCATCAAGACCGTGAACATAACGGCTGAGACAAGAGAGTTTGACAAGCTCATAGCCAATGTAACGGAGAGGATCAATTCTCTTGGAGGATATGCCCAGTCCACTGATATATCGGGCAATTCATTTAACGGATCGAACGAGAGGAGAAGCGCCTTCATCGTTGCAAGGATACCGGCCAACAAGCTGGAATTCTTTGTCAAGGGTATCGAAGATGAGTCAAACATCACCAGCAGGAATGAGAGCGCAGAGGATGTTACCCTTCAGTATGCCGATGTGGAGGCACACAGGGATTCGCTCAAGATCGAGCAGCAGAGGCTGAATGAGCTCCTTGAACAGGCTACCAGTCTTGAGAATATCATAGAGCTCGAGAACCGCCTTACCGAGGTCCGTTATGAGATAGAAAGCTATGAGTCAAGGCTTCGGACCATGAGCAATCAGGTCGAGTATTCGACAGTGAACTTAAATGTTTACGAGGTCAAGGAATACACACCCGAACCCTTGGAGGAAAAATCATTCGGACAGAGACTGGCCGAAGAGTTCCTTGAAAGCTGTAAGGATGCGTGGGAGACCATACAGAACTTCATCATAGGTTTTGTTGCCTTCCTGCCGACCCTTCTGGTCCTGCTCATAATACTCTTTGTCATATTCATAGTCATATTCGGTATCGTGAAGGCTGTTATGGCATTTGTTAAGAAAGCAAATAAGAACAGGCCGCCCAAGCCTCCCAAAGCGCCCAAGGCCGGCAGGGTAGTCGCAACTGCAGTAGCCGAAAAACCTGTGACGACTGGAGAAAAGCCCGAGGAAAAACCTCAAAGTGATCAGGGTGGCAGCGGAGAAGGAAAGTAATGCCCGGGGATGGTAAGCGGTCCGGATTTTGCGCCGTGATCGGAAGACCCAATGTAGGCAAATCAACGCTTACCAACAGGATAATAGGACAGAAGATAGCCATAACTTCCGACAGGCCTCAGACTACCAGGAACAGGATACGTACCGTATATACCGACGAGCGGGGACAGATAGTATTTGTAGATACGCCCGGCATACAAAAACCACGTAACAGGCTGGGAGAATATATGGATACGGCAGCTAAAAGATCGGCTGCGGAAGCAGATGTCATCCTGTGGCTGGTTGAGGCGGATGAGTATGTAGGCCCCCGGGACAAAGATATAGTAAAGCAGCTTTCGTCTGTCAGAGTACCGGTCATACTTGTGATAAACAAGACCGATACAAAAAAAAGGGCAGAAATAGCCGGGATCATCGATATATACCGCAAGTTCCTTGATTTTGCGGAAGTCGTCCCGGTTTCTGCAAAGACAGGTGAAAATGTAGATGTCCTTATAGAGCAGGTCTTCAAGTATCTTCCGGAAGGAGAAGCCTTTTTTGACGAGGATACCGTGACCGATCAGACCATAAGGCAGATAGTTGCCGAGATGATAAGAGAAAAAGCCCTCAAGAACCTGGGCGACGAGATACCCCACGGAGTGGCCGTCACTGTTGAAAAGATGGATTTTTCCGAAACGAAGGTTGATATAGGAGCGACCATCATATGCGAGAAGGAATCGCATAAGGGGATCATAATAGGAAAGGGCGGATCCATGATCAAAAAGATAGGGACTGCTGCCCGAAGGGATATAGAAGAGCTTCTTGACAGCAGAGTAAATCTCGATCTTTGGATAAAAGTCAGAAGTAACTGGCGGGATTCCGATGTTCTCATGAAGAATTTCGGATATGACAGGAAAGATTTGACCGATGGCTAATTACAATCTCGGGCCTGAGATAGTGACAGGTATGGTCCTATCATCCGGTCCGGTGAATGATTACGACAGAAGAGTTGTCATCCTGACGAAGGAGAGAGGTAAGATCACGGCCTTTGCAAAGGGCGCGAGAAGACAGGGGTCAAGGATGCTGGCCTCCACGGACCAGTTCTGTTTCGGATCCTTTAAGGTATACGAAGGAAGGACTGCATATAATCTCATCGAGGCGACCATAAGCAATTACTTTGAGGAGCTTCGGGGAGATTATGAGAAGACCTGCCTTGGCATGTATTTTCTCGAGTTTGCCTCTTACTATACCAGAGAGAACAATGACGAGATCGAGATGTTAAAGCTCCTTTACCAGTCCATACGGGCCATATTAAAGCCTTCTCTTGATGACAGGCTGGTCAGGGTCATATTCGAACTAAAAGCCTTTGTTGTAAACGGGGAGTTTCCCCCGCCTCCGCCGGGCCTGTCGGATCCGGCAAGATATACGGTGGATTTTATAGTTAAAACACCGGTTGAGAGCATCTATACTTTTGCCGTCAGCGAGCAGGTACTGAGGGAGCTGTCCGCGCTTTCGGAAGATTACAGGAAGCGTTTTATAGACAGGAAGTTTAAAAGTCTGGATTTTTTGGTATAATCTATTAGTTAAAGTATTCCGGAGATAAATATTGAAAAGCTTTGTTGCCAAAATCCTCATATCGTTATTAATGGTCCTTGCCCTTGCCGGATGCTCTTCCGAAAAGGAGGAAGAGTATGCCGAGACTACCCTAAGGGTGGAAAAGAAGGGTAAAGTCCATGAGACAATAGTTTCAAGCTTTACCAAGGACTATTATGACATTAACGAGCTTGGCAGCGAATTCGAGAAGTCGGTAAGTGATTACAATACCGCGATCGGAAGTGAAGAGATAAAGTTCAAGGGGATCAGGAAGAAGGAATCGGACGTCTTTGTGGATCTGTATTTTACCGGACCTTCGGATTATGAGAGCTTTATCGGTGAAAAGCTCTTTGTGGGAACCATAGGGGAAGCCTATGACAGTGGCTATACCATGGACGTCACCTTAAAGGGTGTTGAAAACGGTGATAAGATAGGAAAGGTCCAGATAATGGGTATGCCGGACAGGACAGTCATCATCTTAAGTGAGCATGTCCGGGTAAGGACTTACCGGGATATAGCATATGTCTCGGCCAACGTTGATGTCATAGGCGAAAAGGATGCCAGAGTGATAAGCGAATCGGACGGGCTTGCATATATAGTACTGAAATAGTATAAGTATATGATCGGACCGGATCAAAAATATAAAGCAGACAGGAGATATCATGGAAAAATCAATGGACAAGATCGTCGCACTTGCAAAATCAAGAGGTTTCGTATATCCGGGAAGCGAGATATACGGAGGCCTTGCCAACACATGGGATTACGGTAATCTGGGTGTTGAACTCAAGAACAATGTTAAGCGCGCATGGTGGCAGAAGTTTGTACAGGAAAACCCTTATAATGTCGGAGTGGACTGTGCCATCCTGATGAATCCGCAGGTTTGGGTTGCATCGGGTCATCTTGGCGGCTTTTCAGACCCCCTTATGGACTGTAAGGCATGTCATGAGAGATTCCGTGCCGATAAGGTCATAGAGGACTATGCAGCCGAAAAGGGAATGACATTGGAGACATCTGTTGACGGCTGGAGCCATGAGGAGATGGAGAAGTTCATAAGTGACAATAAGATCCCCTGTCCTTCATGCGGCAAGCATGATTTCACACCGATCAGGGAATTCAATCTTATGTTCAAAACTTTCCAGGGTGTTACAGAGGATGCAAAGAGCGTTGTATATCTCCGCCCCGAGACAGCACAGGGAATATTCGTCAATTTCAAGAACGTACAGAGGACATCACGTAAAAAGGTTCCTTTCGGCATATGTCAGGTAGGTAAGTCCTTCAGGAATGAGATAACTCCGGGAAACTTTACCTTCAGGACAAGGGAATTTGAGCAGATGGAGCTGGAATTCTTCTGTAAGCCAGGAACCCAGACCGAGTGGTTTGAATATTGGAGAAAGTTCTGTTATGACTGGCTGCTCAGCCTTGGTATATCAAAGGACAACCTGCGGCTGCGTGATCATGATCCCGAAGAGCTTTCATTCTACAGCGATCATACAACGGATATAGAGTATGCCTTCCCCTTCACAGACTGGGGTGAGCTCTGGGGTATAGCTTCAAGGACAGATTACGATCTTACCCAACATCAGAATACATCCGGAGAGCCCATGGACTATTTTGATGACGAGACAAATGAGAAATACATCCCTTATGTTGTGGAGCCATCTCTTGGAGCAGACCGTGTGACGCTGGCCTTTTTGTGCGAAGCCTATGATGAGGAGAACATAGGGACAGAGGATAAGCCTGACATGAGAACTGTCCTTCATTTCCATCCGGCAATAGCTCCCGTCAAGATCGGGGTCCTGCCCCTGTCAAAGAAGCTTGCCGAAGGCGGCCAAAAGATATATGCTCAGCTTTCCAAGAAGTATAACTGTGAATATGATGACAGAGGAAATATAGGAAAGCGTTACAGGAGACAGGATGAGATAGGAACTCCTTTCTGCGTTACATACGATTTCGAATCTGAAGGAGACGCATCAGTTACCGTAAGAGACCGTGACAGTATGGAACAGGAGAGAGTTAAGATAGATGAACTTGACGCATATTTTGCAGACAAGTTTGAATTTTAATACAAAAAGGATTTAGGAGGAAAGAGAATGAATTTACGAAAGAGAAAATGGGTTTATCTGTTTACCGAAGGAAGCGCTGAGATGCGGAATCTTCTCGGTGGAAAAGGTGCCAACCTTGCCGAGATGACCAATATCGGACTTCCCGTACCTCAGGGTTTTACGGTCACGACCGATGCCTGTACCAAGTATTATGAGGACGGGAGACAGATCAACGACGAGATCATGGGACAGATCATGGAATTTGTCGGACGTATCGAGATGATCAATGACAAATACTTTGGCGATCCCGAGAAGCCGCTTCTTGTTTCCGTACGTTCAGGTGCCCGCGCTTCCATGCCCGGTATGATGGATACCATACTTAACCTCGGTATGAACGAAGAGGTTGTTGAGGCCATGATCGAAGCCAATCCGGATCCCAAATTCGAAAGATTCGTATATGACAGCTACAGACGTTTCATACAGATGTTCTCCGATGTTGTTATGGGTGTCGGCAAGAAGCATTTCGAAGAACTCATTGACGTCATGAAGAAAAAGAAGGGTGTTGAGTTCGACGTTGATCTTACTGCCGAAGACCTGAAGGAACTTGCTGAACAGTTCAAGACAGAATACAAGAAGGAACTTGACGAGGACTTCCCTTCAGACCCCATAATCCAGCTCAAGGAAGCCATCAAGGCAGTGTTCAGGTCCTGGGATAATCCCAGAGCCAACGTATACCGCCGTGACAATGATATCCCCTACAGCTGGGGTACAGCGGTATCCGTTATGCCCATGGTATTCGGTAACCTCAACAACAATTCCGGAACAGGTGTTGCATTCACAAGAGATCCCGCAACCGGTGAGAAGAAGCTCATGGGTGAATTCCTTGTCAATGCCCAGGGTGAGGACGTTGTTGCCGGTATCCGTACTCCCATGAAGATCGATGAGATGGAGAAGCAGTTCCCCGAGGCATATAAGCAGTTCATCAAGGTCTGCAAGATCCTTGAGAAGCATTACCATGACATGCAGGACATGGAGTTCACCGTTGAGAACGGCAAGCTCTACATGCTCCAGTGCCGTAACGGTAAGAGGACAGCCCAGGCTGCTCTCAAGATCGCCTGTGACCTTGTTGACGAAGGCATGAAGACTGAAGAAGAAGCAGTTGCCATGATCGATCCCAGGAACCTTGACACCCTCCTTCATCCACAGTTTGACGCCAAAGTTCTTAAGAATTCCAAGCCTTTGGGACGCGGACTTGGGGCATCTCCGGGTGCTGCCTGCGGTAAGATCGTCTTCACGGCCGAAGATGCGGAAGCATGGAACAACAGGGGTGAAAAGGTCGTTCTTGTAAGACTTGAGACGAGCCCCGAGGATATAACGGGAATGAAGGCTGCCCAGGGTATACTTACCGTTCGCGGCGGTATGACAAGCCATGCGGCAGTTGTTGCAAGAGGCATGGGTAAGTGCTGCGTTTCCGGATGCGGAGATATAGCAATGGATGAAGCGGCCAAGACCTTCACACTTGCAGGAAAAGAGTTCAAGGAAGGGGATCCCATCTCAATAGACGGTACCACCGGTAATATATATGAAGGCCTCATCGCAACGGTCGATGCAACCATAGCAGGTGAGTTTGGCAGGATCATGTCATGGGCCGACAAGTACCGCACAATGAAGGTACGTACAAACGCTGATACGCCTCATGATGCAAGGAAGGCAAGGGAACTCGGTGCCGAGGGTATAGGCCTGTGCCGTACGGAGCATATGTTCTTTGAGGGAGACAGGATCGACGCTTTCCGCGAGATGATCTGCTCTGATACTGTTGAAGACCGTGAGAAGGCTCTTGACAAGATACTTCCTTACCAGCAGGGCGACTTTGAAAAACTCTACGAAGCCCTTGAAGGCTATCCGGTAACCATCCGTTTCCTTGATCCGCCCCTTCATGAGTTCGTACCCACCGAGAAGGCTGATATCGAGAAGCTTGCCAAGACCCAGAACAAGACGGTAGATGAGATAAAGGCCATAATCGAGAGCCTCCATGAATTCAATCCCATGATGGGCCATCGTGGATGCCGTCTTGCCGTTACATATCCCGAGATAGCAAAGATGCAGACAAAAGCTGTTATACGCGCTGCCATCAACGTTTCCAAGAAGCATTCCAACTGGAGCGTCAAGCCCGAGATCATGATCCCTCTTGTAGGTGATGTCAAGGAGTTCAACTTCGTCAAGAAGATAGTTGTTGAAACTGCAGATGAGGAGATCAAGGCAGCAGGATATAAGCTCGAGTACGAAGTAGGTACCATGATCGAGATCCCCAGAGCAGCCCTTACGGCCGATGAGATCGCAGCAAATGCCGATTTCTTCTGCTTCGGGACCAACGATCTTACCCAGATGACCTACGGCTTCTCAAGAGATGATGCGGGCAAGTTCCTGAATGCATACTATGATACAAAGATCTTTGAGAACGATCCCTTCCAGAAGCTTGACCGTGACGGTGTAGGCAAGCTCATGAAGATGACCATGGATCTGGGCAAGCCCGTTAATCCCAAGCTTCATGTGGGCATATGCGGTGAGCACGGCGGAGATCCTTCGTCTGTTGAGTTCTGTAACAGCCTGGGACTTGATTATGTGTCATGTTCACCCTTCAGGGTTCCCATTGCAAGGCTTGCCGCAGCACAGGCTGCCATAGCCCAGAAGTAAGATATGTATTAACAGTCAGGGAAAGAGAAAGGGATTCGGAAATGCCGGGTTCCTTTTCTCTTAATGAGGTGGTTCAAGTAAGGAGGAATAAGAATGAAGATATTCGTTACCGGCGGAGCAGGATATATCGGATCGCACACTGTGCTGCAGCTGTTAAGGGAAGGCCATGAAGTTGTCGTTCTCGACAATCTGTCAAACTCATCAGAGGAATCCCTTAACCGGGTAAAGGAACTGTCCGGAAAGGAAGCCAGGCTCTATGTCGGGGATATCCTGGATGCGCCGCTTCTTGACAGGATCTGCTCCGAAAACAGCTTTGACTGCTGTATACATTTTGCGGGGCTCAAGGCAGTCGGAGAATCCGTGGAGAAGCCCTGGGAATACTACAATAACAATATAACGGGAACGCTGAACCTGCTCAAAGCACTTCGGGATCATAATATGAAGAACTTCATCTTCTCGTCATCGGCAACGGTTTACGGTGATCCCGCAGTCATACCCATAACGGAAGATTGCCCCAAGGGGGTGTGTACCAATCCCTACGGCTGGACCAAGTCAATGATCGAACAGATACTGATGGATATGGCTCATGCCGACAGTGAGTGGAACATAGTCATTCTCAGGTACTTCAATCCCATAGGTGCCGATCCTTCCGGCAGGATAGGAGAGGATCCAAAGGGCATTCCCAACAATCTTATGCCCTATGTAACACAGGTGGCAGTCGGAAAGCTTTCACGGCTTGGAGTCTTCGGGGATGATTATGATACGCCTGACGGAACGGGTGTGCGTGATTATATACATGTATCCGATCTTGCCGACGGGCATATCAAGGCTCTTAAGAAGATAAAGGAAAAGGCCGGCCTGTGTGTTTACAACTTAGGTACGGGAAACGGAGTATCCGTACTTGACCTGGTAAAGAGCTTCGAGAAGGCAAATGACATTAAGATCCCTTATGATATCAAGCCCCGCCGCGCGGGTGATATAGCCACATGCTATGCTGATGCCTCCAAGGCAAAAGAAGAGCTCGGGTGGGAAGCTAAGTACGATATCGTGGATATGTGCAGGGATTCGTGGAACTGGCAGAGCCATAACCCTCAGGGCTATGGCAGGTAGGTGGACTTTTGATCAGACTTCTCAAATATCTTAAAGATTATAAAAAAGAGTGTGTACTGGCACCTCTTTTCAAGATGCTGGAGGCAGTATTTGAGCTTACGGTCCCGCTCGTCATTGCCCGTATGATAGATAAGGGTATAAAGATGGAAGCGGAAACAACAGTCGTAAGATCATTCTGGCTCCTCATTCTGCTTGCCGTAACCGGGCTTATTGTTTCCTGTACGGCCCAGTATTTTGCAGCAAAAGCCGCCACGGGTTTTTCAAAGGGACTGCGACATGATCTCTTTGCACATATACTGTCCTTTGGCTTTTCGGATATTGACGGCATAGGGACATCCACCCTGATAACCAGACAGACAGCCGATGTTAACACACTCCAGAATGGGGTCAACATGTTCCTGCGGCTCTTTCTGCGCTCTCCCTTTATCGTTGCCGGCGCCTGCATAATGGCTTTTACCATTGATGTAAAGAGTGCGCTGATATTTGTTGCCGTCATCACGGCCCTTGGAACGGTTGTGGGTATCCTTACCAAGACCAACATCCCCCTGCTTAAAAGAGCCCAGAAGAAGCTTGACGATGTACTTTGCCTTGTAAGGGAGAACCTGTCAGGGGCAAGAGTGGTCAGGGCTTTTAATCTCGAGGACAGTCAGATAGGTGATTTTGAGGAGACAAACGCCGATCTCACAGGTCTTTTGCAAAAGTCGGGAAAGGTGTCAGGACTACTTAACCCCGCAACCTACGTGATAGTAAACCTTGCTATCGTATTTCTGGTATATACAGGCGATCTTCGTGTAAGAAGCGGGGCCCTTACCACGGGACAGGTTGTGGCCCTGTATAATTACATGTCACAGATACTTCTTGAACTCATAAAGTTTGCCAACCTTATCGTGACACTTAACAAGTCGCTTGCAAGTGCTGCAAGGGTCAATGAACTCTTTGACATCAAACCCTCCATGAAGGAGGGGAATCTTCCGGCAGACCCTGATACGGACGCTGATGCCGTACGCTTTGAGGGAGTATCGCTTAAGTATCATGAAGGGGCAGATGAGGCCATAAGTGACATCACTTTTTCAATAAAGGCCGGGGAGAGCTTCGGTATCATCGGAGGTACCGGGTCAGGCAAGACCAGTGTGGCTTCCCTTATCCCCAGATTTTATGATGCGACGGCCGGAGATGTATACGTCTTCGGAAAAAACGTAAGGGATACAGATACGGCATCTCTTAGGAAAAGCGTCGGTATAGTCATGCAGAAGAGCGTCCTCTTTGAAGGAACCATAAGGGATAATCTGAAATGGGGCAATGATAAGGCAACTGATGAGGATCTTCTTGAGGCTGCGGCTGCAGCTGTATGTACGGATGTTATAGAAGTCAAGGGAGGACTTGACGGAAGGGTTGAGACGGGAGGCAGGAACTTCTCCGGAGGGCAGAGACAGAGACTGTCGATAGCAAGGGTTCTTGCGGCCAAACCTTCCATACTCATACTTGATGACAGCGCATCGGCTCTTGATTATATGACCGACCGGAAACTTCGTGAAAACATCAAAGGACTTCCGAAAAAACCGACAGTTATCATAATAGCCCAGAGAACGGTATCCGTAAGCGGATGCGACAAGATACTTGTACTTGACGACGGCTGCATGGCGGGGCTGGGTACCCATAAGGAACTCCTTGAAAGCTCTGAAGTCTACAGGGAGATATATGAATCGCAGTATGGGGACGATGACCCCGAAAAGGAGCAGGATTAATGGCAATGGATACTTCGGGCTTTGTGCCCAAAGGAAACCTGAATACGGACAGTAATGCCCTTGCCCGGACAGGAAAGCGCAGGACAATAAAAAGGGTGCTGGAATTTCTGTCCATATACAGGGTAAGGATAATCATATCGCTCATACTTGCCGCCATAAGTGTTGCTTTTACGCTTCTGGTGCCCATCTGTATAGGCAGGGCCATAGACATGATAGGATCCGATGGGGGAAGATTGGCCGGATATATTGCATATGCCGCAGTCTTTGCCCTTATAGTCGGCATATCCCAATATGCCATGAACCTCATAAACAATTCGGTAACTTACAATACTGTGAAGGATATAAGAAATGCAGCGATAGAAAAAATAGAACACCTGCCTCTTTCATATATAGACCAAAATCCCCAGGGGGATATAGTCAGCCGTATCGTCGCGGATGCGGACCAGTTTGCGGAAGGCCTCCTTCTTGGATTTACCCAGGCCTTTTCAGGCATCATGACGATACTGTGTACATTTTTCTTCATGCTGTCCATGAATGTTCTGATAACGCTGGTTGTTGTATTTGTCACGCCCCTGTCCATATTCATAGCAAGGTTCATATCATCACGGACATATTCCATGTTCCAAAAGCAGAGCATAGAACGCGGGGCACAGACAGCGCTGATCGATGAGATGATAGGGAATGCAAAGGTCGTGAAGGCCTTTTCAAAAGAAGAGGAGGTCAGGCAGCGTTTTGATGAGATAAATGAGAGACTGTCGGCAAGCTCATTAAATGCCATCTTTTTCTCCTCGCTGACAAATCCGTCGACAAGATTTGTCAATGCTATATGCTATGCCCTGGTCGCACTTTGCGGGGCGACATTCTGTATAAGCGGAGAAAGCATCCATATCCTGGCTTCGGGGATAACGGTAGGAACCCTTACCATATTTCTTGCATACGCCAACCAGTATACCAAGCCTTTTAATGAGATATCATCTGTGATCTCCGAGCTTCAGAATGCACTTGCATGTGCAGCAAGGGTCTTCGAGATACTGGATGAGATGACAGAGGAGACTGATAAGGATAATGCCGAGCTTTCCGTCTGCAACGGGCAGGTTACCATTAAGGATGTGGATTTTTCATATACAAAGGATAAGGAACTGATAAAGAACCTTAACATATCCGTTACAAGAGGGCAGAGGGTAGCCATAGTAGGTCCGACCGGATGCGGGAAGACGACGATCATCAACCTGCTCATGAGGTTTTATGATGTTGACGACGGGTCGATAAGTGTTGATGGCTGTGACATAAGGACATATACGAGAAAGAGCCTCCGTTCATCCTACGGAATGGTCCTGCAGGACACATGGACAAAGCGGGGGACAGTAATGGAGAACATCAGGATGGCAAGGCCGGATGCGACTGATGAGGAAGTGATAAGAGCAGCCAAAGAGACCAGTGCCCATGGCTTCATCCGAAGACTTGAAAAGGGTTATGACACCATGATAGGAGAAGACGGTGCCGGCCTTTCCGCAGGCCAGAAACAGCTTCTGTGCATAACCAGGGTAATGCTGAACATTCCCCCCATGCTGATACTTGACGAGGCGACAAGTTCCATAGACACAAGGACGGAAATGAAGATACAGAGTGCATTTACCAAGCTGATGAAAGGACGTACCAGCTTTATAGTGGCCCACAGGCTGCGGACGGTCAGAAACGCCGATATCATACTGGTGATGCGGGACGGAAAGATAATCGAACAGGGTGATCACGAGACCCTGATCGAAAAGGACGGCTTCTATAAAAAGCTCTATACGGCAGGGATAACAGAGGGTTCGGAGGATTACGGATATGCAGGTTAACTGTGAGACCTGTGCAAATTTCATATATGACGAGGAGTATGAGGAATATTACTGCCGCATGGATCTTGATGAGGACGAGTACGGCAGGATAGCTTTTGATACAAACTACAAATGCCCTTATTACAGGTTTGATAACGAATACGAGGTAGTATGGAAGCAGATATAAGGGTATATGATACTGTTGACAGTACCAATACAAGACTTGCCGCTCTTGCCGGGGCAGGGGCCGCGGAAGGGACTTGTGTTGTGGCCTTCTGCCAGACCAGGGGACAGGGCAGGAGCGGACGGACTTTTTATTCTCCCAAGGGCGGCAATCTCTATATGAGCCTTCTCCTTCGCCCCAAAGATGATAAGGTCTTTGACCGTATAACCGTATTTGCGGCTGTTGCGACGGTAAAGGCCATAAAGGCCGAACTTGGGACGGCATGCGGCATAAAGTGGGTAAACGATGTGATCAAAGACGGCAAAAAGGTCTGCGGGATCGTGGCCAAGGCTGTTGATCACGGGGGGCCTTGCGGATATGTGATCCTTGGCATAGGCATCAATATATACCGTGATGACCACATACCCGAAGATATAGCCGGCCGGTACGGCAGCATTTATGACAGAAAATGTGATCTGCCGGAGGATGAGGCAGAAAAAGAGGCAACAAAACTTGCCAAAAGGATAATAAGTGAATTCGCATATTATTATGATGGCAAAAGATATGATGAAGCTGCGGAGGAATACAGGGATTTAAGCCTTGTTATCGGAAAATGTGTCGAATATATGTCCGGAAACAGTACCCTTACGGCCAGGGTACTTGGAATAGATGATGATGGGGGGATAATTCTTGAGACGGATGATGGAGTAAGGACATACAGGGACGGTGAGATACGTATCAAGATGAATGATATGTAAGAGCTTGGCTATTTACCAACTCATGGTTGATATTTTTAAATTCCCGGGGTTTTTCTACCCCGATCTTTTAATGGCACTAGCCTGATGCCTCTACCTGATCTAATTCAGGATACGGCTATATCAAGATGCGTTACTGTTTACTATTTCATTAAGCCTGGCAACTGCATCTTCGTATCCCGTAAATACTATTCCATTTAATCCAATCTTTTGGGCACTGACTACATTTTCTTCAGTGTCATCTATAAACACGCACTCCTCTGCTTTAAGGTTATACCTTCTTAACAGTGTCTTATATATCTTCGGATCCGGTTTCACGATGCCTTCTCTAAATGAAAAAACACAACCATCGAATCTCTCTATAAAAGAAATGCAGTCATAACACTGCTCGTATCCGGCGGGTGTGAAGTTGGTGATGCAGTAAAGCTTATAACCGGCTTCTTTCAACGCATCTATCCAGCCTTCAGTATAGTCGTATCTGCCCATAATACCTGAACATGAATCACTGTCTGACTGTTTATCATAATCGGTTGACAATAAAGAGTTATTGAAACCTGCCGTATTCCTCTCTGCAATATACATGGGCGTAACCGGCAGCGTAGCTACCTGTACCTCCTTCCGGAACGGTAAGTTTGAAGCCTGAACGACCTTCAAACAACATTACACAGTCTGAGCCGCCAAAGAGAAAATAGCCCAGCTCATCTCCCTTTTTTACTTTTGCCCCGGGCTTTACATTGTCCAGAAAATTAATGCTTGAAACCTGTCCCATTCCAACCGGGATTACAGCTACCATTCCATAATCGGTATTGATTAGGACGCAGCCCCTTGTCTCTATGCTCTGCCAGGAAAGGGAATTTGATTCCAGAACATATAATCCGCTCTTATCATCCCAATATACAACACCGCCTACCGCATTAGCATACGGGATCGTGTACACTGCCTCAACCGTGCCGGAAACAGGAAAATGATATCTGTGGTAATCGTCATAGTTCAGATAGGTATGAGTCAGATACCCACCGTGGAACAGTGAGGCGTATTCAGCACCTTTCTCCCCTAACAACTGCTCGACGGAAATATAAGTAGAGTTCTTAATCGTAACACCGTCTTCTCTCAGGATGGGATCAGCATGGAATAACCCCTCATCATCAATCTTCCAGAGGCCCTGCGGAAGTGAATCCGCCGGCGAAATCACAATTGAATCGTCCTGTGGTGCAGCAATGGGCCGTGCTACATCTCCGGAAAGTTTTCTGGAGAAAAAGTCATTGAAAGAATGCCAGTTTTCCGGAGACTCATACCAGCCTTTATCCAGATTCCAGGAAGGATCCTTCAAAAGCATATCCAGATATTCCTGCCTCCACGATTCTTCAGAATCCAGAAAGTCCCTCCATGTATTATTATACTCCGTCAGCCACCGGTATACCGGTTCCAGATATTCCACCGAAGGATAAAACAGGTCTTTATTTTCCAGCTCCTTCAAAGGCTGATCCAAAAGCCAGTATACATATAGGATACTCTGATCACATTTTGT
>JAILLI010000207.1 GCA_024693225.1 Lachnospiraceae bacterium | reverse complement strand
GGATCATCAGGATCCCAGGGATCTTCCTCATCAACCTCTATATAGCATTTGGCTGTCTTGCCGCCGTCCTTGGTTCTGACCGTTATCACGGCATCTCCTTCGCCTTTGGCGGTTACCTTTCCGGTGCTGCTTACCGTGGCTACCTTTGTATTGCTGCTCTTCCAGGTTACCTTTTTGTTGGTGGCATTATTGGGTTTGACAGTAGCCTTAAGGGGCAGGCTTTCTCCTACATAAAGCTCTTCATCGCTCTTATTTAAAGACACGCTCTTGACCTTTACCGTCTTGCCCTTTTTGACGGTGACCTTACAGCTTGCCTTCTTGCCTCCGTCCTTTGTTTTTACCGTTATGGTCGCCGTGCCCTTCTTTTTGCCCTTGACCACTCCGTCGGAACTTACCGTGGCAACCTTCTTGTTGGAGCTCTTCCAGGTGACTTCCTGGTTGGTGGCATCCTTTGGTGTAATGACCGGCTTAAGGGTTATGGTGGCCCCTACATTAACGTTGGCTTTGCTCTTGTTCAGCTTGACACTCTTGACCTTTATCTTCTTGCCGCTTCCCTTGTCAGTGTAGAGCTTTATGCGAAGATCATGGTCTTTCTTGTGTTTTCCGTTAAGATCATATCCCCTGTCAACATAGTTTTTATACTTGACATCACCATCCGAATACGTTCCCTTTATCTCTCTGGCCAGCTTGACACTGCCGCTGTCTGCTTTGCACTTTAAGGTAACCTTAACCGTTGCCTTACCGGGGACCTGAAGAGGCTTATCAAATACGATAGTATATATGCCGGCATTTGAAGTCCTGACACTTCCCTTAACGCTCTTTTTGGTAGACATGTTCTTTGCTGTCGCCGTGATCTGAACATCTGCGCTCACCACCTCGACCGCAACGGCCTTTACTGCCTCACGTCCATCTACGTCATAAGTGACCGCAACCGTATCATTTGATGAAACCGAAAGGCTTCCTTCATCTCTCTCCGCACACCCGTCATAAGCATAACAGTTCTTATAGACCGCGGTATCGGCATCAACTGCCACAGCGGCCATGCCGTCAGCGCCCATGGACTTGTCATAATATGACATCCAGAAATATCCAGCCTCACCATATCCGTTTTGTCCCCAGCTGTTGCGGATAAGCCATGCTCCGTCACCTTCCGGAGGCCTTACAAACTTATCCTTTGAAAAGCTGTCATCCCAGCCTACTATCATGACCGAATGATTGGGCTTAGTATCTTTGTAGCAGTAATATGAGTTGTCGGTAGCCCTGTAAAAATCTTCATTCTCGCCACATGCATAATAGCCGAAAGCCACTCCGCCGTGCTCATAAACAGCCTTCTTTATGGAATTGATATCCCGGCAGTTCAGGTAATAAACATTCCTGACCTGGGCTTTATCCTTTGAAATTATATCCGAAGGACCGGGCTTGTAGGAATTGGGATTATCCGACAGCTTTGCATCCTTTTCGGAAACAGCTCCCACAAGATTTGAAAGAAATCTGGATCCGTTTTCCTCAAATCCTCCCATATCAAGATATGAGGTCTTGCCTGTCTTGCTGATCGTGTCCTTGCGGCAGCCCTTGGGATCATCATAAGCATTGTAGAAAAAGTAGGCCAGATGCATTTCTGAAAGATCTACATCTGTTGAGCTCTTTCCATCATGGATAAGATCCGTCTCCAACGCGCCGATCGTTGCATGAGCCCAGCAGGTACCTGTTTGTCCCTGATCCCTCACTTTGGGGAGCTTACCCTGCTCGAAGAGGTTATACTTTGCAGGAAGTGCTGCCACAGCATCTGCCATACCTGCGGAAGCCGATACGAAGGGGACATCCTTCCGGACCCCTGAGTAGCTTATACGTCCCGCCGGATAATCAAACTTTTCTTTTTCAAATGTTACCGTTATCCTCGGAGCTTCAAGACCCTCTGCAAGTTCATAGCCACTAAGGTCCGCGATGAAAGGATACAGTCCCGGATACTTGTTGTAATCTTCCTCGCATACCCACTTGGCCTCTATTTCCTGCTTTTTGTCACCGGTCTCTACGGTAAGGGTTTGGGGGAGTTCTGCCAGCAGGCTGTCAAGAGCCGGCTTGTACTCAAAGGAATACTCTGTCCTGTCGGGGGCTTCTATGGCGGTTATCATGCCAAGAGGGACAGACTTTACCGTCTTATCACTTTCTTCTTCCAACGAAGAAGAGTTTTGCTGCAAAACCTCTTCACCGATACCGGAATCTTCTTCCAAAAGAACCGTATCCTCTGTTAAAAGCTCGGTTTCGGCAAGGACCGGAACCGGGAACATTGCAAGGACCAGTCCGAATGTTACCAACAATCTGACAATTTTTTTCATCATTTACTACCTCCTGTTTTTTGTTATACCGCGCATTATATTTTACCTTGAGCAGGGCGCGTGCCTACTTTACCTTTACAATACATTTAGCCGTCTTCTTCCCATCCTTTGTGGTGACGGTTATGATCGCCTTCCCCTTTTTCTTTGCGGTGACCTTTCCTTTCTTATTGACCGTTGCAACCTTCTTATTGGAGCTTTTTCAGGAGACTTTCGAGGCCCTCCTTATATTCGAATGAATAATGTGTCCTGTCGGGCTCATCTATTGAAGTGATCGCGATATCCGCCGGTTCCGTCAAACTCAGCCGGTAAGTTTTGACTTGTCCGCTATCATCTGTATGGCCCGGGGAAGGATGACCCACTCGGCCTGCTCCATTACCCTCTTCTGTAAGATCTCGGGGCTGTCACCTTCCTCGACACTGACCGCCTTCTGCAGTATGATGGGGCCTGTATCACAGCCCTTATCAACATAATGGACGGTCGCACCCGTGATCTTTACTCCTCTTGCCAGGGCCGCTTCATGGACCTTCAGGCCGTAGAAGCCGTCCCCGCAGAATGAAGGTATAAGGGACGGATGGATATTTATTATCTTTCCGGCAAAAGCATCCACGAAATTCTCCGGAAGTACTACAAGAAAGCCGGCAAGGACCACAAGATCGATCTCGTGATCGGCAAGGAAAGTGGCAAGATACCTGCCGTATGCCTCTTTGCTCTCATAATCCTTGGGGCGGATGCATACCGAAGCTATGCCGTTATCGGCAGCCCTTACAAGGGCATATGCATCTTCTTTGTTGGATACCACCACCTCTATGGATACATCCGTAAGCTTATGGTTCTTTACGGCATCGATGATGGCCTGAAGGTTGGTGCCCCCTCCGCTTACAAGAACCGCGATCTTTAACATAGGGTCACTCCTTTTTGTCCGCCTGTGATCTTACCTATGACATAGGACCTATCGCCTGCTGCCGCAAAGCAGTCCATGGCCTTGTCTTTATCCTCTGCCGGTACCGCGACTACCATTCCTATACCCATATTGAAGGTGTTGTACATCATGTCCGTATCAAGCGAAGCCTTCTTCTGCATCAGATTGAATATAGGCGGTATGTCATACGAATCCTTATGTATCAGTGCATGGGTGCCTTCCTTCAGCATACGGGGTACGTTCTCGTAAAAGCCACCGCCCGTTATGTGGCTTGCGGCCTTTATATCAACCCCTGCCTTCAGGGCGCCCTGCAGGGAAGCGACATATATCCTGGTGGGCTCAAGCAGGATGTCACCGAGCTTTCCTCCAAGCTCCTCATAATAGGTGTCGAGACTTTCTTTTGTCATGTCAAAGACTTTTCTTACAAGGGAAAATCCGTTTGAATGCACCCCGCTTGAGGCCAGTCCTATAAGGACATCTCCCTCGCAAAGCCTGCTCCCGTCTATGATCTTTGGCCTGTCGACAAGGCCTACGGCAAAACCTGCAAGATCATACTCATCCTCGTTCATCAGGCCCGGATGCTCCGCAGTCTCTCCACCGACCAGTGAACACCCCGACTGTTTGCAGCCCTCGGCAACTCCCTTTACGATCATGGCGATCTTCTCGGGATAATTTTTGCCGCAGGCAATGTAATCAAGGAAAAAAAGCGGCTCGGCACCGCCGCATATGATGTCGTTGACGCACATGGCGACCGCATCTATGCCTATGGTGTCATGCCTGTCCATTATAAAGGCCAGCTTTACCTTGGTCCCGCAGCCGTCCGTCCCGGAAACAAGGACCGGATCCTCCATATCCTTTATCTTCTTCATGGAAAAGGCACCGGCGAAACCTCCCAGTCCCCCGATGACCTCCGGCCTTCTTGTTTCATTTACAAATCCTTTGATGAGCTCCACCGACCTGTAGCCCGCCTCTATATCCACACCGGCTGATCTGTAATCCATCCTGTTCTCCTTTGTGCTTATCATCATTCTTTGGCGTAATCCTTATAGCCCGTCCCGGAAAGCTTCCGGTCCTTGGCTGCCACAGCTTCCTTCATATCCTCCGAGTATTTCTCGAGCTTTTCAAGAAGTTCGGGGTCCGATATGGCCAGCATCCTTGCCGCCAGAAGTCCCGCATTCGCTCCTCCGCCTATGGCCACTGTCGCGACCGGTATGCCCGAGGGCATCTGGACTATGGAATAAAGGCTGTCCCTTCCGCCAAGAGACGTCGTATGCATGGGGATACCTATTACCGGAAGGGGGAAGATCGCCGCGCACATACCGGGCAGATGGGCTGCCATGCCCGCACCCGCTATGATCACTTTGGTCCCCTTTTCCTTTGCCGTCTTTGCATATTCATAAAAAATATCCGGTTCCCTGTGTGCCGATATGATGCGCATATCGTAATCGATGCCGAACTTATCAAGGATATCGGCCGCCTTGCTCATTACCGGCATATCGGAATCGGATCCCATAACTATACTTACAGTTGCCATTTTTACCTCCGCTTTTTATATTTTCCTGTTATCATATTTTACCATAAGGGCCGGAAACTGTCAGTATCATCATGAAGTCAGATCCCGCTTCCGTCTGACTTCCTCCGCCCTGGCGATGACCTTTTCCTTCCACTCATCATCCTGGGCTTCGAGCTGATATGCTTCAAAGCCGAATTCCCGGCCCCGGGAGCATATGACCGTCTCGTCATCGACATGAAGGGAGATCCTGTACCTGCTAGGGACCTTCTGGGGCAGCATCTCTTTCCGGTTGCCCTGGACCTCCTTTAAGTGCCGCATGGCATTGACCACGCCGTCAAACCTGACCCCGTAGCACAAAAAGAGGAGCCTTATGTACCTTTCCGTCCTGTAGGAAGAAGTATAGACCCAGACCTCGTAACCCATCTCCCTAAGCTTCCTGATAAGGTCCGGCGTCCCCAGCCTCAGTCTTTCC
>JAILLI010000205.1 GCA_024693225.1 Lachnospiraceae bacterium | reverse complement strand
GACATTCCGGATGAAACCTATACGAAGTGGATGGATTATGATAAAATGTCGGATGATCTGTGCATACGGACCCGTAAGACAGGCGATTATCTGGTGATAACCCAGAAGGGTAACGAAGCAAATCTGAAGAATTACATGATCAATGAGAAGATCCCCAAGAGTGAGAGGGATGATATCCCCCTCCTTGCAAACGGATCCAGGATATACTGGGTCGTGGGACACAGGATATCCGAAGATGTCAAGGTCACTCAGGGAACAAAACGCGTGATCGAGTTCGTATACACAAGACCGGTGGAAGAAACAGAAGAGCAGGAGATGGGAGAAGAGGCGGAAGGAGCGCAGAATGAAGGATAAGATTTCCGTATTGTATACCGAAGAAGAGGTTAATGCCAGGATAAAAGAACTGGGAGAGGAGATCAGCAGGGATTATGCAGGACGGTCGGTGCATCTTGTGGGTATCTTAAAGGGTGCGACCTTCTTTACCTGTGAGCTTGCAAAGCGTATCACGGTGCCCGTGACCCTTGATTTCATGAGTGTCAGCAGCTACGGAAATTCCACGGAATCTTCAGGGGTCGTTAAGATCAACAAGGACCTTGATGAACCCATAGAGGGACTGGATGTCCTGGTAGTCGAGGATATCGTTGATACGGGCAATACCTTAAGTTATCTTCTCGACAATCTGGGAAAAAGAGGATCGGCTTCGGTAAAGCTGTGTGCCCTTTTAAACAAGCCCGAAAGAAGGCTCAAGGATGTGAATGTTGACTATACGGGATTTATAATACCCGATGCCTTTGTGGTAGGTTACGGACTTGATTATGCCCAGAAATACAGAAACCTTCCATATATAGGGATCATAGAATAAACGTAAACAGAGAGGAAACAAAAACAGTTGAATAACAGAAAAAGCAGGGGTTTTGGTTTTTACGGACTGGTATTGCTGATCTTTCTCGGGATGGCACTTATCTGGTCAAGAATGCAGAACGGTGCAAGGACCCCGATCAATCATGAAATGTTCGAATCATATCTTGCTTCGGGCGAGATAGCGGAAGTCACCATCATACAGAATGCGGAGGTACCGACGGGCGAGGTAATGCTGCAGCTTAAGTCCGGTGTGACCGCCTATATGTACACTTCCGATGTCAATGAGGTGGTAAAGGAGCTTGATAAGAAGTTTCCGACTTATACTCTTGAAGATGTAAAAAGAGAGGGATGGTTTGCGTCCTATGTGCTGCCCTCCCTTATCATAGTCGTGCTGATGATCGTTTTCTTCACCTATATGAACGGTTCGGCAGGCGGCGGGAGCCGGATGATGAACTTCGGGAAGAGTCATGCCAAGCTTTCAAGCGGTGACAACAAGATGAAGTTTACGGATGTTGCCGGACTTGATGAGGAAAAGGAAGATCTTGAGGAGATAGTGGACTTTCTCAAGAACGCCAGAAAGTACGTAGAGGTAGGTGCAAGGATACCAAAGGGTGTGATCCTCGTGGGCCCTCCCGGAACCGGAAAGACCCTTCTGGCCAAAGCCATAGCGGGAGAAGCGGGTGTTCCCTTCTTTTCCATCTCCGGTTCGGATTTTGTGGAGATGTTCGTAGGTGTCGGTGCCAGCCGTGTAAGAGACCTTTTCGAGGAGGCCAAAAAGAACGCTCCCTGTATAGTTTTTATTGATGAGATAGATGCCGTTGCAAGAAGGCGCGGTACCGGAATGGGCGGCGGACATGATGAAAGGGAGCAGACGCTTAACCAGCTGCTCGTCGAGATGGATGGTTTCGGGGTTAATGAAGGCATCATAGTGCTTGCAGCGACCAACCGTGTTGATATACTCGATCCTGCCATAATGCGTCCGGGAAGGTTTGACCGTAAGGTGGCTGTAGGAACTCCGGATGTAAAGGGACGAAGGGAGATACTTGATGTCCATAGCAAGAACAAGCCTCTTGCCGATGATGTTGATCTTGATGAGATAAGCAAGTCCACGGCAGGCTTTACCGGTGCTGATCTTGAGAATCTCATGAACGAGGCCGCCATAAGAGCAGCCAAGACTGACCGTAAGTTCATCAAGATGTCGGATATAAGGGAATCCTTCCTCAAGGTCGGGGTAGGTGCGGAAAAGCGGAGCAAGGTCGTCTCTGACAGGGAAAAGCGTATCACAGCCTTCCACGAGAGCGGACATGCCATACTCCATTATATCCTTCCGGATATAGATCCGGTAAATACGGTGTCGATAATACCTACCGGGCTTGGCGCCGGCGGTTATACCATGTCCATGCCCGAGGAGGATGTGATGTTTGAGACCCGGGGCAGGATGCTCAATCAGATCGTAGCCATCCTTGGAGGAAGGGCTGCCGAATCGATAGTGCTTGACGACATCACGACCGGAGCCTCATCGGATATCAAGACAGCAACCCACATAGCCAAAAATATGGTCACCCGCTACGGTATGAGTGAAAACATAGGAGCCATATGCTATGACGATGAAGGCGATGAGGTATTCATCGGAAAGGATCTGGCCCATGCCAGAGCCCACAGCGAAGCCATGGCTTCACGGATAGATGAGGAAGTAAAATACATAATTGATACCTGCTATGAAAAGGCAGTCAAGCTGATAAACGAGAACAGGGATAAGCTTGATGCATGTGCACAGCTCCTGCTTGAAAAAGAGAAGATCAACCGTGCCGAATTCGAAGCCCTTTTCGGGGATGCGGATACCGGCAGGGATGATGAAGAGGGCGTGGATATAGCAGATTGACAGGGCTTTTATACATAATTCAGTTCTGTATCTACAGAGTGACTCAAAATCTCTGTCATGTTGCACAATTTGGATGCACCCCTTTTGTAATATTTGTGAATTTGGTGTATGGATTTTAGGAGGTTACGGGACTATAATACACTCGTAACCCCCCAAGAGAGGACAGTTCATTAAGGACTGTCCCCCATAAGAAAGAAATACCTTCTCCAAAAAACGGTCCCTTTTTCATAAGGGGCTGTTTTTTATAATCTTTCGCTTTATGGTCAGATATGATATAATACTGCACGTTGAAGGGCCGGGATGAGAGGTATCCGGCAACGATCACGGGGGAATATCTGAGGGGACAAATGGATTCATTAAATAGCGGCATTTTTCAAAAAGGCAGGTTCATCACGAACTACAGGCCTGTTCTTAACAGACGGGCTCTATTCTCTGACTATTCGGAAGACTATATAATCCCACTTGAACCAAACGCATACTCTGTTGTGACCATAAGGCTTCGCAGCATACGAAATAACATCGACTATGCCAAGCTCATATGCAACGGAGAGAGTATCCTCATGGAGCTGGCGGAGTCGACGGATGAGTTTGACTTCTATTCCGTAAGCTACAGGCTGAGCAATGAGCTGATAAAGTATCATTTTGAGGTCGTGTCCTCGGGGACCAAGTGTTTTTACGATACAAGAGGCGTTGTCAAGGATCAGAACGAGTACTTCGATTTCAGGATCCGGCCCGGCTTCAAGACGCCCGACTGGGCAAAGGGAGCCGTGATCTATCAGATCTATACGGACAGGTTTTATAACGGTGATCCCTCAAATGACGTCTTGACGGATGAATACAGGTATATAGGCGAGAATGTGACCCATGTCGATGACTGGAACAAATATCCCGCTTATATGGGAGTCAGGGAATTCTACGGGGGAGACCTTGAAGGGGTCAGGGAAAAGCTGGATTATCTGTGCGATCTGGGTATAGATGCGATCTACTTCAATCCCCTGTTCGTATCACCGTCAAATCACAAATATGATATCCAGGATTATGATTACATAGACCCTCACTTCGGGAAGATCGTGGATGATAAGGGAGACCTTCTTACAGAGGGGAAGACTGATAATAAGGATGCCACAAGGTACATCAACCGCGTCACCAACAAGGCCAATCTTGAAGCCTCAAACAGATTTTTTGCCGCTTTTGTCCAGGAGGCACACAGAAGGGGCATAAAAGTGATAATAGACGGTGTCTTTAATCACTGCGGCTCCTTTAACAAGTGGATGGACAGGGAAAGGATATACGAAGAAGAGGAAGGATATGAAAAGGGCGCTTTTGTTGACAGGAACAGCCCTTATCACGATTTCTTCAGGTTCTACGAAGATAAATGGCCCTATAACACAACATATGACGGCTGGTGGGGGCATGACACGCTTCCCAAGCTGAATTACGAGGGTTCCAAAGACCTTCGCGACTACGTTCTGCGGATTGCCAAAAAGTGGGTCTCCCCTCCTTTTAACGCGGACGGATGGAGACTGGATGTTGCTGCAGACTTAGGACACAGTCCCGAATACAACCACAGGTTCTGGAAGGATTTCAGGCGGGCGGTCAAGGAAGCCAATCCAAATGCTGTGATCATCGCCGAGCATTACGGGGATCCTTCGGGATGGCTCATGGGTGATGAGTGGGATACCATAATGAACTATGATGCCTTTATGGAGCCTGTTACCTGGTTCCTGACGGGTATGCAGAAACACAGTGATGATTTCCGCCAGGATCTTCTGGGTAATGCCGATGCCTTTGAAGGCATGATGCGTGACGGGGTTGTGAAGTTTATGGCGCCCACTTTGTTCACGACCATGAACGAGCTGTCCAATCATGATCACTCAAGGTTCCTGACAAGGACCAATCATGTGGTGGGCCGCGTTGCGGACAAGGGTTATGAAGCCGCCAATCAGGGTGTGAACAAGGCTGTCATGCGTGAGGCGGTGGTCATGCAGATGACCTGGGCGGGCGCACCTACCATATATTACGGTGATGAGGCCGGCCTGTGCGGTTTTACGGACCCCGATAACAGAAGAACATATCCCTGGGGCAGGGAAGATCACGATCTTATCAGGTTCCACAAGGAGATGATCCGTATCCATAAGGAGAACAGGGAGCTTATAACGGGGGCCGGGATAATGCTCCACAAGGATTATAATGTCATAGCATACGGGCGGTTCATAAAGGATAATGAGATAATCGTCATCGTTAACAACAACGATCATGACAAAGAGGTAGAGATGCGGGTATGGCAGACCGGGGTACCGAGGGAATCAAAGCTCACCAGGCTCATGCTGACGGATGCAGACACATTTACAACCGATCCTGCCCAGATAGACGTTGTGAACGGACGGATAAAACTGACCCTGCCTAAGACCTCTGCGATAGTGCTTAAGGGAAAACAGGCAAAAACAGAGCCGGACACAGAGGAGGAGAAGCCTTTAAGTCCTTTACAGAAGCTGGAATATTTGTTACATTAAATACTGTTTCTATGTGATATTACAGGTAACCGGGCAGGGATGCCGGAGGATGAAATGTTTGGTATCAGTAAAAAGAAAAATGAGAGTGCTGCGGATAACAAAAACGAACAGATAGAGTTTGTATCCGAGCTTTCATATAATGTCAGAAATCCGTTAAATACCATATGCGGACTGACGGAAGTTCTGAGGAAGAGCATAATCAACGAAGGAGAGAGGGAGACCATCCTTTCATATATCGACATACTGGGGGATGCTGCGACGGAACTGCAGCAGACCATAGACACGTTCTTTGATCAGTTTGAAACGGGCGGTTTTCCGGGACAGAAGGCAGCGGATATGGGAGATGATGATGCCAATGTATTGAACAAGCTGAGGGTGCTGGTGGCAGAGGACAGCAGTGTCAGTCAGCTTATAGCCAGGGAAATGCTCGAATCAAGGGGAGCCATCGTTACCATATGCGATAACGGTGCCGAAGCAGTGGATCTCTTTACCGGCTCCATAACGGGAACATATGATGTGATCCTCATGGATATCAATATGCCGGGTATGGACGGATACGAGGCAACCGATTCCATCAGGTCGAGCACACATCCCCAGGCCGGTTCGATACCCATAATAGCAATGACGGCAGAAGCTCTGCCGGATGACGTACAAAGGGCCATGACAGCAGGCATGAACGGGCACATAAGCAAACCCATAAATGTGGACAAGATCGTTGCGGCCGTCAGGGGGGCTCTGGGGTAGGTTTCCGGAGGGATAATAAAAAACTGTTGCAAAAGCATGGTATAACGTGTATAATGGCTTTTGCTGACGGTTTATTCGCCCAGATAGCTCAGTTGGTAGAGCAGAGGACTGAAAATCCTCGTGTCACTGGTTCGATTCCGGTTCTGGGCACGATGCAGACAGGCTTCAAACGCTGAAGGATCAGTGTTTGAAGCTTTTTTGGTGTTTTTGAAAAAAGCGAAGGATTGTTCTATCATTCACATATAGATGTTTGGAAAGGAATGATCAAATGCAGACAAGAGTCAGTGTTGTTATACCTTTTTTTAATGTGGCTGATTACCTGCCGGAATGTGTCGATTCCGTGCTGGCACAATCACTGCCCGGAGTTGAAACCATACTTGTGGATGATGGTTCTGATGACGGTTCGGAAAAGCTGGCGGATGAATATGCAAAGAAGCACCCGGACAGGGTAAAGGTCATCCATCAGAAGAATATGGGTGCTGCAGTGGCAAGGAATGCAGGCTTTGATATAGCGGAAGGAGAATATATACATGGATTCGGTTCTCGGATATAAATGCGTTTATCTGAAACTTATGGATTTTATTGAACAGACGGATCTGTCCGATGAGGACAGGAAACTTATGATCACACACAGTGAGCGTCATATTTTCCATACGATCCTCTTTTATCTGCAGGCTGATGAAGAAGAAAGAAAAAAATGCCGGCCCGAGATCGAGACTTATCTGGAGAGGGCGCGTAAATACCGGGAGTATTATACGAAACCGGTACAGCGGGGTATTAGCTTTTTTGATGGAGAACTGCCGGAGGATGAGGTGAAGCTTCCTGCTTTCCCCTTCCTTTGTTATGAGTAAGCACATGAAGATACAAAACCAATATATAGACAGATTTGCAAAGGCACTGGAGGAGACTGAATTTAAAAGCGGCCGCAGGACGGCTTCCGATTATACCGAAGGGATAGAAATGCTCATTGGAGCTTTTTGTAAGCATAAAGCGGATGGGAGCAGTGTATATTTTATCGGGAACGGAGGGAGTGCCGCGATAGCCGGTCACATGTCGGCTGACTATCTTAAGAATGGCAGGCTGTCTGTGGTGTCGATGTACAGTTTTCCCACCATAACCTGTCTCGGGAACGATTTCAGTTATGATGATGTATTTTCCAAACAGCTTGAAATGATCTCCAAGAGGGGACAACTCCTGGTAACGATCAGCAGCTCCGGCGAATCCGAGAACATGTATCGGGCTGTTCTGGCTGCCAAAAAGAAGGACATGGATCTTATTACGCTGACGGGATTTAAGCCCGATAACCGGATCAGAGCTCTCGGGGATGTAAGCGTATATGTCCCATCAGAAGAATATGGTATAGTGAAGGCCGTTCATAATCTGATATTGCAGCAGGTTGTGGACGAGATAGCGGCCGGATCATGAAAAGACCTGCGGTTTTCCTTGACAGAGACGGTGTGCTGACCGTAGAAAACATGACCATAACTCCTCCGGACAAAACAGAGATATTTCCTTACGCAAAAGACTGTGTGGATCGGATACATGAGCTGGGCTATCTGGCGATAGTCATTACAAATCAGGAAGGAGTGGCAAAAGGAATATTCTCAATAGGTGAGCTGATCCGTCTAAATGAACGGCTGATCGATGTACGGGAGTAGATGATATTTTCTTTTGTCCGCATCATCCGGAAGGAACAGTAAGAGAATATACCTGCATCTGTGACTGCAGGAAACCGAAAACAGGGCTGATCAGAAAGGCCGAGGAGAAATACGGCATAGATCCTGACAGGTCATATATGGTCGGAGACAGGGCAGGTGATATGCTTGCGGGAAAAAATGCCGGGCTTAAGACCGTACTGGTTGACAGCGGATATAGCATATCCCGGCTTGAGGAGCCTGTAGAGGCAGACTATCATTGTGCCAATCTTAGGGATTTTATATCCGGGATATTTAAGTAACAGCAAAGGAGAGAGCCGGTTAAAGATTCAGATATGATACAAAAGCTTATGTTCAGGTTGTTGCCTGTTCAGATACTGCTTGCATCTGTAGGAAAAATAAACGGTATTGTATCAAGCCTTTTTGCGGGAAATTTTGTCGGCCTCAAGGCAATGACCGCCGTTGGTCTGTATTCTCCGTATAATCTTGCCATAGTAGCGGTAACCGCCATGCTTGTGGGCGGATCCACCATTGTATGCGGGGAACATATAGGAAGAAACGATCAGGCGGGTATTCAGAATACATTTGCCCTTGATATAGTGCTGGCCGGGATCATAAGCCTTATTGTGACAGCGGCCCATCTGATATTCGCGCTTGTGGGAAGCATTACCCGTGTTTCGGACGATCCCGATATCAACCGGATGCTCATCATATATGTGATCGGGCAGGCAATAGGTGTAATACCTCTGATGTTGGGCAGTCAGCTTTCAGCTTTTCTGTCATTGGATAATAAGGGGAAAAGGACTACATTAGCCAGTTTTTTGTACATCATCGTGAATTTTCTCCTTAATTACCTCTTTGTTGGAGTCATGGGATTACAGGCCCTGGGACTTGCTCTTGCTCCCTCTATCGGACTGTGGGTATATTTTCTGGTACAGGCTTCCTGTTTTTTGAAAGCCGATTCTCCCATGCACTTTGCAATAAAGGGGATCGACTGGCATGAATCCGCCAAGATCTTAAGGATTGGAGTGCCCGGTGCGATAGGCAATGTCTACAATGCCCTTCTGTATGCCGCTGGCTCTCATTATCTCACACTTTTCCTGTTATTGGCAGACTTCCGACAGGCGTGTACAGGTCCATGTCCTTGCCTTTCTGGACGGATTGGTTGGTGTTGTAGCTTTTTCCGCACTTCTTATTCCGAAAATGGGACTTACCGGAGTATATACGGCAAATGTGCTGAATGATTCATAGCTCCCGTATTTATACTCATATACTCCTGCATATACAATAAAGGCTTTCCCCGGAAGATAGATGAGGTTATGTCCGTACCGGCAGATTTCGGGGTGCCCGTGTATGGACGTATCGATATCGTACTGCATGATATGGACGAGGTTATCGGTCTTTCAAACAGACTGCAGCAGTTCTGTCAGGAAAAAGGTATAGACAAGCGAAGGGCTTTCTTTGCCAGCCTCTTCCTTGAAGAGATAGCGGGAAATGTTGAAAAGCACGGTTTTTCTGCGGATAATAATAAACACAATGTCCAGGTATCCATTGCCGTCAGATCGGAAACACTGATCCTGTCGATAAAAGATGATTGTGTTCCCTTTAATATCGAGCAGAGGCGGCAGATGATGGATCAGGAGGATGTGACAAAGAACATAGGGATCCGTATGGTATCGGGCATTGCTTCGGAAATGCATTACCAGAACATCTTAGGCCTCAACGTCCTGTCCTTAA
>JAILLI010000204.1 GCA_024693225.1 Lachnospiraceae bacterium | reverse complement strand
TCAAAAGGTGCTCCCCTGTTTACCGTTGAGAGCACGGATGAGATAAAAGTTGATGTAGGCATATCAAAATATGATATAGGCAAGATCGAGACCGGGCAGGAAGCGGATATAAAGATAGCCGGCAATACATATGAAGGCCTGGTCTATTCCATAAAACGGCTGGCCGAGACCAGGGATTCGGATAAGGCCAAGGTCACCGTTTCCGTTAAATTCAAGGAACCTGATGAAAAAGTATACTTAGGCCTTGAAGCCGATGTCACCATACACACGAGCGAAAAGCAGGGAACCCTTACCATCCCCTCGGAAGCCTACTATTCTGATGATGACGGGGATTACTGCTATGTCATAAGAGATGGCATAGTGGACAAACAGTACATAAACGTCGGATCGCAGACCGATGACTACATAGAGGTGGCCTCAGGACTTGGCAACGGGGACATAGTCATCACGGATGCAATAACAGATGATGCCGTGGGCAAAAAAGCGCAGCCGGGCATCAGGGTGACCAATCAGGCCGACTAGCCGGAAGCAGACAGAAAATGTTTAAGAAGAAGAAAGCGGAAGAGGCGGATCTTACCATAATCGATCTTGATAAGGAGAATGCTCCGGATGAAAAAGGATCCGTCCTTATAGAATTTCAGAACGTCAGTAAGAAATATATACAGGGAGATCACGAATTCTATGCCTTAAAGGATGCCAGTCTGGTCATAAACGAGGGAGAGATGGTCGTGATCCTCGGACCTTCAGGTGCCGGCAAGAGTACCCTTCTCAACCTGCTCGGAGGAATGGACAGTGCATCCGAGGGCCATATATGGTTCGACGGTGAAGACCTTACGACCTTTTCGGATAACCGCCTCACCAGATACAGGGCGGAAAACGTCGGCGTCGTATTCCAGTTCTACAACCTGATCCCCACATTGACCGCATATGAGAATGTTGCCCTGATGAAGGATATCAAGACCAATACCGCAGACCCCATGGAAGCCCTTGCGGCGGTTGGTCTGGCCGATCATGCACATCAGTTCCCCTCACAGCTGTCCGGCGGTGAGCAGCAGCGTACGTCAATAGCAAGGGCCCTTGCCAAGAATCCCCGCCTGCTCCTTTGTGATGAACCAACGGGAGCTCTTGATACCGATACAGGCAAGGATGTGTTAAAGCTCCTGCAGGACATGAGCCGGGAAAAGAACCGTACTGTTGTGATGGTAACCCACAACAGTTTTTTTGCCGATATTGCCGATACGGTCATACGGGTCAAAAACGGTGCCATACAGAGTGTAGTCCACAACGATAAGCCCAAGGATGCAAGTGAGGTAAGCTGGTAATGCTGTTCAGAAAAATGTGGCGCGATCTTATGAAAAATAAGACGCAGTTCATATCCATCTTCCTTATGTCACTTCTGGGAATGCTCGTCTTTGTCGGTCTTGACGCCGAAAGCTCCGGCGCTGCCATATCAGCCGAAAACTACTATGAAAAATATAATCTGTGCGACCTGTGGGTAAACGGAGCAGGCTTTTCGGATGATGATGTCCGTATCGCAAAAAAGGTCGCAAAAGTCCAAAACGTGGAAAAGAGGCTGGCTCTTACCGGCACTGCCGAGAAGTATGACAACGCATACATGTATGTAAACTTCATGAACTCCAACACCATCAACTCCCTCATGCTCTACGAAGGCGACCCTTTTGCCGAGGATGAAGACGGGATATGGCTGGAGGAATGGTTTGCAAGACATAACAATATCAGGATCGGCGACACCTTTACCGTGAAGATCGACAGCATGCGTATCGACGGGATAGTGCGGGGCATCGTGGACGCACCCGACTATGTCTATTATGTTTCGGAATCCGACGTGATGTACCCCAATTATCAGAAATGCGGTCTCGCATTCATGCCGTCTTCCATGTTCCCGGATCCCGGGAACATGATCTACAACCAGCTCCTTGTAGATGTGAGCGACAACGCGGATCGCGTAACGGTATCTTCGGTCAAACAGAAGCTTGAAGAGGCTTTTGACCGCGATGACATAGCAGTCACTGACAGGGATCAGAACTTAAGCTATGCGACTTTTGATGCCGAGGTCAAGCAGCACAAGGCCATGGGGATAATGTTTGCCGTAGTCTTCCTGGCTATCGCCCTTCTCGGGATAGTTACGACCATGGCAAGAGTGACCGCGAGCCAGCGGACCCAGATCGGCACCATGAAAGCCCTGGGTTTTTCAAAGGCTGCCATAACCTTACATTACGTGTCATACGGATTTGTAATAAGCACCCTGGGCTGCATCATGGGCGCCTGGCTGGGATTTGCCGCCCTTCCTCCCTGGATACTGGGTATGTTCGAGGGAAGCTATATAATCCCCGATCTTAAAGGAAGGATCACATCTCTGGATGTCACCGCCACCGTCATTGCCATTGCGGTCGCTACCCTTGTCAGTTTTCTGTCATGCCGCAAAGAGCTCAAGGATCCGCCCGCGGTGACCCTGAGGCCTCCCTCACCTAAAAAGATACGTCATTCAAGCCTGGAAAAAAGCCGGCTCTGGCTGCGTCTTGATTTTTCCACCCAGTGGAATATCCGTGACATCATGCGCAATAAGCTTCGGAGCCTGATGGGGATAATGGGTGTCATGGGCTGTGCCATGCTGCTCGTTTGCGGCTTCGGATGTTTCGATTCCATAGCCGGTCTTCTGGATAAGATGTACGGTGAGCTTATGACCGCCAACAACAAGATCCTTCTCTCCTCCGATGCCGGAAGCGGCTACGCATATGATCTGTCCGTCAGGTACAAGGGGCAGATGATACAGGAGACCAGCGTGGAGTTCGTGTCGGATACGGCAAAAAAGAGCGGCAGTGCCCTCATCATAGACAAAGGCAACTATATACATATACAGGACGACGATCTCAAGCCTGTAAAGCTCAAGAAGAACGGCATAGCCATGACCGGCAAGATGGCAGGTCTTCTGGGGCTGAAGGTGGGCGATCTTGTCAGATGGCATCTTGTGGGAGATGACAAGTGGCAGTGCACGAGGATAGACCAGATATACCGCGACCCTTCCGTACAAGGCATCACCATGTACCGTTCGGTATTTGAAGACATGAAGTATGAGTTTAAGCCCACATCGATACTTACAAACAAAAGTGTCGACCCGGCGCTTACCGAGGAAGATGAAGTTTCCTCCATAATGAACGTGGCCGACATGAAAAAATCCTTCGCGGAGACCATGGAAATGCTTAATTCCATGGTTTATGTCATGGTGACAGCCGCAGTCCTTCTCGGTGTTGTTGTCCTCTACAATCTGGGAGTATTGTCCTTCGTGGAAAAAACGAGAGAAGTCGCCACGCTCAAAGTGCTTGGCTTCAGATCTTCAAAGATACGAAACATACTTCAGAAACAGAACATATGGCTTACAGTCGTAGGTATCGTGGCCGGTCTTTATGCCGGCTGGTACATGCTCTATGTCATATGCACAACCGTTTCAGATACGCTGGATATGTTCCCTATCATCTATCCCCTCACCTACCTGTATTCGATCGGAGGCACATTCCTTGTCTCCGTTACGGTCAACTTCATGTTCTCGAAAAAAGTACGGACCATCGATATGGTAGACGCTTTAAAGGGCGTCGAATAGGCCGGGTCATCTCTTTCTCTTATCGGACTTTATGGATATCTTCATACCCACATTCTGGATGATCTGGAAGATCACGATAAGAAGCACGACGGTAACGATCATTATATCCGTCTGCCATCTGTAGTATCCGTATCTGACGGCTATATCCCCGAGACCGCCTCCGCCGACCGTTCCCGACATGGCCGAATAGCCGAGAAGAAGTCCTGTTGTGATGGTAAATCCTGTCATAAGGGAAGTCCTTGCCTCCACAAGAAGGACCTTAAAGATTATCTGCGTGTTGCTCGCTCCCATGGATCTGGCTGCCTCTATGACCCCTGTATCCACCTCATTAAGAGACGATTCCACGACTCTGGCTATATAAGGTGCCGCACAGATCACAAGCGGCACTATGGTCGCCGTAGACCCGTAACTCTGTCCCACAACAAATCTTGTAAATGGTATCAGGAGGATCAGAAGTATCAGAAAGGGAATGCTCCTGATAATGTTAATGACAAAGTCAAAGACCCGATACACGGCTGCATTGGGCCGCAGACCCTTTTCATTTGTCACATACAGGAGTATACCCATGGGCAGGCCGACCACATATCCTATAAGAACGGATCCTATGGTCATGTACAGAGTATCCCTTATTCCTTCCAAAAGCATCTGGATGACCTGTTCATTCATTATCATTTACCTCCGATACTGCCAGTCCGAAACCCTTAAAGTATTCTATTATGTTCTTCTGTACTTCTTCTCCTTCGGGGAGCCCCAGGATCATCTCGCCGACTGCCTTTCCGTTCACATTCCGGGTATCCGCTTTGAGTATGTTCATAGGGACCTGAAGCTTTAATATCGTATTTGCTATAACCGGTTCATATGCCGAATTCTCCTGAAATACGATCCTGATCCTTCTTTCGGTATCAAGGCTCTGGAGAGGCGTATATCTGACCTCTTTTCCTGACAGGAGATCTTTTGCCGCGTCAGACGAGGGATTTTCAAATATCTTTTCGACAAGTCCCTCCTCAACAAGCCGGCCGTTGTCAATGATAGCGACCTTACTGCAGACATCCGTAACAACGGACATCTGATGAGTGATGATCACGATCGTGATCCCGTAATCCTTATTTATCCTGCGCAGCAGCTCGAGTATGGAGGCTGTGGTCTGCGGATCGAGGGCGCTTGTGGCCTCATCACACAAAAGGATCTCCGGATTGGTGGAAAGTGCCCTGGCTATCGCCACTCTCTGTTTCTGCCCGCCGGACAGCTGTGACGGATAGGCTTTTTCCTTATCCTCAAGACCTACTACCGAGAGCAGCTCTTTGGCCCGCACTCTTGCTTCTTTTTTCTTCACTCCGGTTATCTCAAGAGGGAAACAGATATTGTCTATGACACTCCTCTGCTCAAGAAGGTTGAAATTCTGAAAGATCATCCCGATATTGCTTCTCTGTTTGCGGAGTTCCTTCTCCGACAGGTCTGCCAGATTGATGCCGTTGATGAGGACCTGTCCCTCGGTGGGCTTTTCAAGATAATTGATCGATCTGACGAGCGTACTCTTTCCCGCTCCTGACATACCGATGATACCGAAGACATCCCCCTTCTCGATAGAGAGATTGATACCCTCGAGCGCGGTCACGGTATAACCTTCCACTTCAAATTTTTTGGTCAGATTTCTGATCTCTATGATGCTCATGTCAAACCCCCTGATCAGGTGAATAATCGTAATAGTATATCTAATTCAGTTTACTACAAAACAGCAAAACGGCAAAGTAAAATATTACTTTGCCGCCTGTATCTTAACCCATTATTCTTATCACTTTTCAAAGAAGATAACTGCTCCGTCATACTTATCAGTAATAAACTGCTTGATATCATCTGATCTGAGTACCGTAACAAGGGCTTTGATCTTGTCTGAGTTTTCGTTTCCTTCGAGAACGCCTATGATGTTCACGTATGTCTTGGCGGCTACAGAATCACTGGATTCATAAGCGATCGAATCCTTTCCTACCGAATATCCTGCTTCAAGAGCGTAGTTACCGTTAAGGACAACATACTCTACTTCGTTTACGACCCTTGCTACCTGGGCTGCTTCAAGCTCAACAAACTCTATGTTCTTGGGATTCTCTGCTATATCATTGACTGTCGCCGTAAGGTCTGCCCCATCCTTTAACTTGATGATACCGTTATCCTGGAGAAGAAGGAGTGCCCTTGCTTCGTTCGTCGTATCGTTCGGTACCGCTATCCTGTCGCCGTCCGCGATCTCATCAAGGCTTTTCTTGGTTCCGGGATAGATACCGAAGGGCTCGTAATGAATGTCACCGGCATCGACGATATGGGTTCCCTGCTCCTCATTGAAGCTGTTCAGATAAGGAACATGCTGCATATAGTTAGCATCAAACTCTCCGGATTCAACAACAAGGTTGGGCTGGACATAATCCTCGAATTCCACGATGTCGAGAGTGTAACCGTAATCCTTAAGTATCTCGGCTGCCTTTGCAAGTATCTCCGCATGGGGGACAGGTGAAGCTGCGATCTTTATGGTCTCACCGTTACCGGGCTTGATGTCAAGGCTGCCGGCATTAGCTGTAGTTTCGCTACTCTCTTCGGGGGCGGCTGCCTCTTCCTGACCCTGGGCTGCAGGTGCACTCTGAGGCACTGCGCCTGCACATCCTGCAAGCGACGTAAGTCCGATCAATAATGCTACCGTACTGACAAGTGTCTTTTTTACAACTGTTTTTTTCATAATCTCCCTCCTTACTTTCCCAAACGTCGGCCCCTTATGATCCGTCTTCACCGGGGGACCGACCGTTTTGATCACTCTTAAGTTGCTTTTTCTTGAGTATATTTGGCATATTACAATGTTTTGCCTAGTATGTCAATAGGTTTTTTGTAATTTTTAATCCCACCGCCCCATCCTGCTTGTAATTATCCTTGAAAAGTTATATCATTCATAGAGTTGATCATATTCAGAAAGAAGGATGAAAAATTGTACTATAACAACGTTCTCGACCTTATCGGCAATACCCCGCTCCTTTGCCTTGAGCAGGCAACCGGTTTTCAGATATATGCAAAGGCAGAGTTTTTAAACCCGGGCGGAAGCATAAAAGACAGGATCGCGCTTGGCATGATAGAAGCTGCCGAAAAAGACGGCCGTCTGAAACCCGGTATGACAATAATCGAGCCCACATCGGGCAACACAGGTATCGGACTGGCACTGTGCGGTGTAAGAAAAGGCTATCGCGTGATCATCGTCATGCCTGAAAACATGAGCGAAGAGCGCAAAAAGATAATAAAGGCTCTCGGAGCCGAACTTGTACTGACCGATCCCAAGCTCAGCATAGGCGGATCCGTGGACAAGGCGCTTGAGATCGCTTCCGGATCAGATGAGTATTTTGTACCGCAGCAGTTTCAGAACCCCGCCAACCCGCAGACCCATTACCGGACCACGGCTGTGGAGCTGACGGAACAGCTCGGAAAAAAGATCGATATCTATGTTTCCGGTATAGGAAGCGGAGGTACGTTGCAGGGCGTGGCACAGTACCTGCTCGAGAAGAACCCCGACTGCAGGATCGTTGCCGTGGAGCCCAAAAATGTGTCCGCACTTTTGGGAGATGAGCCGGGTCTGCACCAGATACAGGGGATCGGGGACGGATTTGTCCCGGATATCCTTGATGTAGATATCATCACCGACATAGTTGAAGTATCGGATGATGATGCCATCAATACGGCAAGGGAGCTTGCCCGCCAGCAGGGCCTTCTGGTCGGAACTTCATCAGGCGCAAACGTCTGGGCCGCATCCCGGATGGCGGAAAAATACGGAAAAGACCTGGTCATTGCAACCGTGCTCCCCGACAGGGCTGAGAGATATTTCAGCACGGCCCTGATATGAACTTCCCACAACCGGTTGATGTCCCCGCCGGGAGCATCCCACATAGAAAGCGGGATATCGGATGGGGCTTTCCCGGCAAATGATCATCGAAGCGCATTGACACCTTGGCCTAAAACCGCTACAATATTTTCGTTAACGCAGGGTTAGTACATCGGTAGTACATCGGCTTCCCAAGCCGAGGAGGCGGGTTCGATTCCCGTACCCTGCTTCACAGGTTACGATTTGTAGGACAAATGAAAATGAAGACCGCACTCGTCACGCTTGCGTGAACGATGCGGTCTTTATTTTCATGTAGTTCCTGCGAAGCAGGAACCGCACATGCATGAGCAATCTCTGATTGCGAATGCATCGGCGTGTCCTACAAATTCCTTTTTGCCTGGACATATCCTGCAAATTACCATCACAGTTCCATATACACCCGCCTCCTCTACCGAATACCCGCAATAATCAACCGAATATCGTAAACAGGCGCATTCCCCGTGCCTGTAATATATAATATCCGTGTATCTTCATTTCTTTAAATACAAGGAGGTGTTTACATGAAGGATGTTAAGACAGGAACGATCT